>DATIXO010000124.1:0-2878 GCA_035518495.1 Streptosporangiaceae bacterium | reverse complement strand
CGGGCGAACTGCCGGCGACTTGCACCAACTCATCGGATAGCTGTCTATGGCGGTCGTACGGACTCCAGTTGCGTAAGAGTACGACTGCCACAAGGGCACCCAGGAGGATGAACGGCCCAAGCGGCAGTTGGCTTGTCCGCGCTGCCTGGTGCGTGGCCATTCGCACGCCGCCGTAGACGGCGGCCAGCGTGAATCCCGCGAAGGTCCCGGTGATCAGTGCCTGCCAGCTTGTCCAGCCGAGTACGAGGCCGATGCTGGCTGCGAGCTTGGCGTCGCCCAGGCCCATGTCGCCGGCCCTGATGAGGCACAGGGCAAGGTAGAAGCAGGCGAGGGCGGCGGCACCGATGGCGGCGCGGGCGAGGCGGCCGGGCTGGTGCCCGGCGAGCGCGGCCATGGTCAGCAGGACGAGCGTGCCGGTGAAGGCGGCGGTGGTGAGCGGGTCCGGGAGCCGGTGCACGGCCACGTCGATGAGGGCGAGCGGGACGGCGATCAGGGCCAGCCAGGCCAGCGCCGCCAGCTCCAACCCCGATGTCGCGCGGGCGGCCAGGACGGCCAGCGCGAGCCCTGCGGCAAACTCGGCCACCAGCGGGTACGGGCCGATCCGGGCCCGGCAGGCAGGGCACCGCCCGGTGACGGGCAGCAGCGAGCGCCACCGCCAGTGGCCGGGCAGCACCTGGGCTGAGCATGCCGGGCACGCGCGGCGCAGCGGCTCCGCGTACCCGGTGCTGCGCGCGAGCACGCTCACCCGTATCCGCGGCCCGGCGAGCAGGCCGGCTATCGCCCCGGCGATAATCCACGGCAGGGTCACGACTACTCCTCGCCGAAAGTGCTTCCGGTTCTCCACTATGCACCAGAAGTCGGAAGGCGGCGCGTGCGCAGGGCGCGCCAGCCGACTGGGATCAGACTGATGGCGTAGTGCTGGAAGTATCCGGCCATCCTGGGATTTCCGGGACGTGTCGCACCGCGTGCAGTGTTGACGGGCGCGAGTTCACCACGACCGATGCCCGGCCGCCTGGTTGCTCATCGCCTGTCCCGTTCACGTGAAATACGAGCCGCGCCAGGCCCACTCCGGCGCGTAGGGGTTCTCGCCGTCGGGCAGGCCGCTGGTGGCCAGCCACAGGAACGTCCCGTCTTTCTCCCGCCCAGCGGCGGTCTCGTCCGTGTCGTACAGGTTGGACGGGTCAGTGCTGTGCGGGATGGTGACGCAGGCGAGTGCCGCGCGGAGGGGGTAGCCGGGCTGGCTGGCGATCCGGACCTCGGCGTCGCCGCCGAGGTCCTCGCGCGCCTCGCTGGCCAGCTCGATCAGCTCATCGATGGTCATCGCGGCCTGCCTTCCTGCGGGCTGTGGCCCGCCGGCTCATGTCGGGGACGGCCGTCCCGCGCCCAGGAGCGGCCCGGGGCGGCTGGAGGCCGGCGTCCGGCGGCAGGCGGAGCGCGGCCTGCACTGCGGCGATGACCACGGCGTCGGGCGTACCGGTGTAGAACATGACCTTGTACCGGCAGCCGATGGCCGGGCTCAGGGAGATCAGCTGGGTTTGCTCGCCGGGCTCGCAGACGACCCTGATGGTGCCGTCTGGGGCGTGGTGGTCGTGCCAGGTGGGGTGCCCGAGAGCCGGCGCGAAGCCGTGCGCGGCCAGGTACTCCGCGAGCGTGGGCCTGGCCCGGCGGGGTCGGCTGCTCATCGTGTTCCCTTCCCGGTCGTGCGGCCTGCCGGGGTGGTCTTGCCGCGTGGCTTGCGTCCAGGCCGCGCGGCCTGGTGCGGCGTGGCGGGCGGGGTGGGGGCCTGGCCGGCGGGGCGGATGAGGGTGGCGACGTCCTCGGCGGACTTGCGGGCGAGCTGGGGCAGCACGCTGGTGTAGGTGTCGGCGGCGATCGTGATGGACGACAGGCCGAGGGTTTCCTGGACGACCTTCATGTCGTGCCCGGCGGCCAGCAGCAGGGTGGCGGCGCCGTGACGCAGGTCGTGCAGCCGGATGGGCGGCAGCCCGGCGAGGTAGGCGATCATGTGGAAGGCGTCGGTGACGGCGGCGGGGTGCAGCGGGCTGCCCGTCTCGTCGGTGAACTCGAACCCGGAGTCGGCCCAGGCGTCCCCGGCGGCTTCCTTCTCCTTGTCCTGCTCGCGTCGCCAGGCGGTGATGTCGGTGACGGTGTCGGTGTCGAGGGCGATGGTGCGCTCGCCGGCGTCGGACTTGGGGACGCCTTGGACGGCGTCCCAGCCGAGCTGGGTGATCTGCCAGCGGACGGTGGTGACCTTGTCGCCGAGGTCGGTGTCGGGGCGGCGCAGCCCGCAGCCCTCGCCGCGGCGCAGGCCCCGGGTGGCGATCAGCCGCCACAGCGCGTGCAGCCGGTGCTTGCGGGCGGCGTCGAGGAAGACCATGGTCTGGGCGGGGGTCCAGACCATGACCGGGGACGGGCGCGGGACAGAGACCCAGATGTCGACGGGGCTGACCCGGCCGCCGGCCGCGCGGGCGGCGGCGAGCGCGGCGTCGAAGTCGCGCTGCCAGGCGGTGACCCGCGCGGACGTCCAGACCAGGGCCTTGGGCCGGTCGCCGGGGGGCAGCTCGACCAGCGAGGCGACGTTGGCGGGAAGCGTGCCGGGGTGATGGCGCATGTAGGTGCCGGTCGCCGACCGGAGGGTGGCGCGGATCCGCTGGCAGGTGGCGGGGCCGACCAGCCGGCGGCCCTTGACCGCCGCCCGCCGGGCGGGGCTGCCGCTCGTGCGGGCCTCGGTGATCGCGTCGTTGAGCTCCTCGATGTGCTCGAAGACGGACGCGACGTCGGTGACGCGGAGCCGGTCGACCGGGATGTGGCCGAGGTGCGGCTTGAGGTACAGGCGGATGTGCCCGTCGTAGCTGCGCACCGTGCCGGGGCGCAGGCC
>DATIXO010000123.1:0-14577 GCA_035518495.1 Streptosporangiaceae bacterium | reverse complement strand
CGGCAGGTCATGATCGCCTGCGATCTCGGCCGGGCGCTGCTCGTGGCCATCATGGCGCTGCCCGGCATGCCCCTCGCCGCGCTGGTGGGACTGCTTGTCCTGGTGACCCTGATCAGCGCGCCGTTCACCTCGGCCCGGGCGGCGCTCTACCCCGACATCCTGGCCGGCGACCGGTACGTGGTGGGCACGGCCATCACGATCACCACCCTCCAGTTCGCCCAGGCGCTCGGTTTCGTGGCCGGCGGGGCGGTGGTCGGGCTCTTCGGGGTGCGCACCTCGCTGGTGGTGGACGCGGTGACGTTCATCGTCTCCGCACTGATCATCCGGATCTGGGTGCGGGCGCGGCCGGCCGCCCGGGCGGTGCCGCGCCCCGAGCCGGAAAGCCATGCGGGCCGTCTTACGGCCATCCGGCTCACGCTCACGAACCCAGCGCTGCGGACGCCGATGCTGTTCGGCTGGCTGGCGGCCTTCTACAACGTTCCTGAAGGTGTCTCGGCGCCGCTGGCGGCCAGCCTCGGCGGTGGCGCGGTCGCGGTGGGGCTGATCCTCGCCGCACAGGCCTTCGGGGCCTCGGTGGGCGCCGTCGGCTTCAGCCGCCTGGTCGCCCCGGCCCGGCGGGTGCGCTGGGTGGGCCCGCTGGCGGTGACCGCCTGCGGCTTTCTCATTGTCATGGCGCTGCACCCGCCGCTGCTGGTCACACTGGCCGTCCTCGGGCTGGGCGGGGTGTTCGACTGCTATCAGATCGCCGCGAACGCGTCGTTCGTCCGCGCGGCGCCCACGCAGCACCGCAGCAGCGTGTTCGGTGTGGCTCAGGCCGGTATGAGCCTCGGTCAGGGCGCCGCGATCATCGCGGCGGGCGCGGCCGCGCAAGCTCACTCGCCATCCGATGTCATCGCAGTGAGCGGTGTGATCGGCGCCCTCTGCGGCATGGTGATCATTGCCAGCCGCAGGCGGGGCGGCCGATGGTAGGAGGTCTTCCCGCGCCAGAGCGCGGGACGTGGTAGCAGATCCGGTGTCGGGTTAGCCCCAGCCGCTGCCGCTCATGGGGCGCTCCTTCCTGCGGTGCTGACGGGTCCGTTGGGGGGCCTGGTGTCGGGTTAGCCCCAGCCGCTGCCGCTCATGGCGTTGCTCCTTCCTCCGGTGTACCGGTTCCGCGACACATCGGCAGGTTGTATACGACAGCTCTCAGGCTGACATGTCTTGAGAGGCAAAGTGTCTGAAATGTCACCTAAGACCTGGTCTCATCTTCGGCGGAGGAGACCGGTACCGCCGGTCCTCGCCGGCGGATTGCTGCGACAAGCAGCGTAAGCCGCCGACGGGGCTTGACAGGGTACGCGTAGACTCTGTGACAATGCGGGGCAATGTTCTTACCCTTCGTACCATGTGCATGTCAGAGTCCCTAGCCCGGTGAGGAGGAGTAGATGCCCCCCGGCTCCGGCACAGGCATGCGCGGCCGCATGACGGCCGTGCGGGCATGGCCGGTCTGGGAGCTCGCGCCCGGGCTGCGGATCTACATCATCGTGGTGCTGCTCGCTGACCTGCTGGCCATCGGCCTTGCCGCCCGGGTGGGACTGGGCTCCGGCCGTGATCTGGCCCTGCTGGCGGCCCTGGTCGCGTGTGACGCCATCACGGTGGAGGTCTACCGGCGGGCCGGTGAGAACGCCGGGATCATCAAGGACGTCTACGGGGTCTGGGAGCTCCCGGTGGCGATCCTGCTTCCGCCCATCTACGCGCTGATGGTGCCGATCCTGAGGCAGGTGCTGGCGCAGTGGCGCATCCGGCAGTTCCCCCCGCACCGGCGTGCGTTCACCGCTGCCGTTATCGGGCTGTCCTACGGGACCGTCTCGCTGGTCTTCCACGCGGTCACCGGCAGCCCGCTGGCCTCTACGGTTGCTCCTGGAAGCCATTCCTCTGCCTGGATCCTTGCCGTTGCACTTGCCGGCCTGATGCAGTGGGGTATCACCACGACGATGCTGGTGCCGGCCTGGAAGGCCTCTGACCCGGCCGTTCGCGTTCGTGACATTGTCCTGGACGGCGAGGCCGCGCGGAACGACGCGGCCGAGGTGTGTGTGGCGGTCCTGGTGACCTTCGCCATCGCCGTCAACCCGCTGACCATCGTATTCGCTCTGCCGTTCGTGATGCTGCTGCAGCGGTCCTTCCGGCATGCGCAGCTGGTCAACGCCTCCCGCATCGATTCCAAGACCGGGCTGCTCAACGCGGGTACCTGGGAGCGGGAGGCGGCGGTGGAGGTCGCGCGGGCGGTGCGGACCCGTACGCCGCTGGCGCTTGCCCTGGTGGATATCGACCACTTTAAAGGGGTTAATGACACTTTCGGCCATCTGACCGGGGACCGGGCGCTGAAGTCGATCGCCCGGACCTTCCGCATATTCCTGCGGGAATATGACCTGGTTGGCCGTTTCGGCGGAGAGGAATTCGTGCTTCTCCTGCCGCACACGAGGGCATCGGATGCCTATGGCATCGCGGAACGGATTCGTGAGCACATCGCGGGCGCGCCACTGGACGTCGGCGATCTGCCGGATGGGCGGCACGTCCAGGTGACGGTGTCGATGGGGGTGGCCGCGCTCGGCCCGAACTGGAGCACCAGCAGCGGGAGCCAGATCACCGATCTGCTGGCGGCGGCCGACCGTGCGCTCTACCAGGCCAAGCGGGCCGGGCGCAACCAGGTCTGCGTGGTCTCCGACAAGGCCGTGGCCAGCACACCCACCCAGGCGGCCAAGCTCGAGTCGGCCTGACCCACCCGGCGCAGCCCCTGCGGTGCCCGCCCGTCAGGGCGAGGGGGTGGATGTGGCCGGCATCTTCAGCACGGCGAGGATCTGGGCAGTGCCCTTCCCGCAGACCGACGTGTGGCCGGTGGCCAGCACCTCGGGGGTGGCGAACCCCTTGCAGACCCATCCCTGGACCCTCACCGGCGCGCCGCCCCCGTTGCCCGGCACCTTGCCCGACGCGATCTCCCGCGCGTAGTCGCGTTCCACCGCCAGCGCGGCCGAGCACACGACCGGGCCGTGCTCGATCTCGATCTCCACTGGCACCCCCGCGGCGGTGCGGGCGGTGCCGCACCCGGGCAGCGGGGTGCTGCGGACGGCAACCTGTGTCCCGGCGGGGGTGGCTGCGGTGCCGGCGCCACAGCCAGCCACCATGCCAAGGGCCAGCGCCGCGAGGACCGGGGCGGCGACGGGCCGCGAGCAGCGACGGGGCATGGTGGGACTCCTTTCCGCGCCCCTCATCATGCCGTGTGCCGCGCGGCCATGCCATGTGACCTGTGACGCGGACGCGCCCCCGCCAGCGTCCGCGGCCCTGGCCACTGTTGTTCACGTCCTGCCCGGCGCGCGGGGGTGGGCCCGCCGCGCCCGGTCGCGGGGGTGGTCCTTGCCGTGACGTCCCAGCCTGAAACCTGTTTGCCCCGGTAACCTGAAACCCCTTTGCATAAGTAATCAGGATCATGCATACTTTTGCCAAGTCGGGAAGCGCGGCTGCGCCCGGCAGCGAGGACATTCTGGGAGGGCTTGTGGGGGTCCGGGTCGCGGTCGCGGGTGCCAGCGGCTATGCGGGCGGGGAGCTCCTGCGCCTCATCTCGGGCCACCCTGACCTGGAAATCGGCCCGGTGAGCGCGGGCATGAGCGCGGGCACGCCGGTGACCGACGTCCACCCGCACCTGCCGGCGCTGGCCGGCCGCACCTTCGACCAGGCCGGCCCGGGATCGCTGGCCGCAGCGGACCTGGTCTTCCTGGCCCTGCCGCACGAGGAGTCGGCAGCCCTCGCCGCAGCGCTGCCGGGCCACACCGCGGTCATCGACCTCAGTGCCGGCTTCCGCCTCGCCGACCCGCAGGCGTGGGCCGCCTACTACCGGACCGGCCACGCCGGGCGCTGGACCTACGGGCTGCCCGAGCTGCCCGGCGCCAGGGCCGGGATCAGCGCCGCGCGCCGGGTCGCGTCGCCAGGGTGCTACGCGACCGCGGCGATCGTGGCGCTCGCCCCCCTGCTCGCCGCTGGCCTGGCTGAGCCGCGGGACATCGTGATCGTCGCTGCCTCCGGCACCTCTGGCGCTGGCCGCTCGGCGTCGGCGGCACTGCTCGCCACCGAGGTGATGGGCGCGGTCTCCGCCTACCAGGTGGGCGGGACGCACCGGCATACGCCCGAGATCGAGCAGGCCCTGGCCGAGGTGGCCAGCGGTCAGGGGGCCGGGGAGGGGATCGCGGGTGCCGTCCGGCCGACCGTGTCCTTCACCCCGATGCTGGCCCCCATGCCGCGTGGCATCCTCGCCACCTGCACCATCCGGCTGACCGGCGCGGCCTCCACCCCGGCCGTGCGGGCGGCCCTGGCCGCGGCCTATGCCGGCGAGCCGTTCGTGCACGTGCTCCCCGACGGGCGCTGGCCGACCACGGCCGCGACCGTCGGCTCCAACGCGGTGCACCTGCAGGCCGCCGCCGACCCGCACGCGGGGCGCGCGGTCGTGGTTGCCGCGCTGGACAACCTCGGCAAGGGCGCGGCCGGGCAGGCCGTGCAGGCCGCCAACATCATGCTGGGCCTGCCGGAGACGGCGGGCCTGACCGCTCACGGAGTCGCACCATGACCCCGCCCGCGAGGCAGGCACACAGATTGAGTCTCACCGTGACATTGGCATGCGCGCCGCAGGCGCCGGGGCCACAGCGCTTGCCAGCGCGCCTTCGGCACGACCCAGCGTCAGCGGTGTCCCCGGCGTCGAGGATCCGCCTCCCGCCCTGCCAGCTGGCGCGCCTCCGGCACGACCCAGCGAGGTGCTGGCCGGCGCGCCTCCGGCGCGACGCACCGCGAGGGAGGCATTGACATGAGCGTCACCGCGCCACTGGGGTTCCGCGCGGCCGGTGTGGCCGCCGGGCTCAAGCCCTCGGGTGCCCGGGATGTCGCGGTGGTCGTCAACGACGGGCCCTCCCGTGCCGCGGCCGCCGTGTTCACCGCCAACCGGGTGAAGGCCGCGCCGGTGCTGTGGACGCAGCAGGTCGTGCGCGGCGGCCGGGTGCGGGCGGTGCTGCTCAACTCGGGCGGCGCGAACGCCTGCACCGGCCCGCTTGGCTTCACCGACACCCACACCAGCGCCGAGCACCTCGCGGCCGCCCTGGGTGACTCCGCGGGCGAGATGGCCGTCTGCTCGACCGGGCTGATCGGCGAGCGCCTGCCGATGGAGCGGCTGCTGGCGGGGGCAGACGCGGCGGTCGCCGAGGCCTCCCGCGTCGGCGGCCTGGCGGCCGCCGACGCCATCAGGACCACCGACACCGTCGCCAAGATCGCCTTCCAGCGTGCCGGCGGCTACACCGTCGGTGGCATGGCCAAGGGCGCAGGCATGCTCGCGCCCGCGCTCGCTACCATGCTCTGCGTCCTGACCACCGACGCCGACCTGGAGGCCGCCAGCCTCGGCACCGCCCTTCGGGCGGCGACCCGGCTCACGTTCGACCGGCTCGACACCGACGGCTGCATGTCCACCAACGACACCGTGCTGCTGCTGGCCAGCGGTGCGTCCGGCAGCCGCCCCGCCGCAGGTGAGTTCACCCGTGTGCTCACCGAGGTCTGCGCCGACCTCGCCCGCCAGCTGCAGGCAGACGCCGAGGGGGCGAGCAAGGCGATCGCGATCGAAGTGGTCGGGGCCGCCAGCGAGCAGGACGCGATGACGGCCGGCCGGGCCGTGGCCAGGTCCGCGCTGCTCAAGTGCGCCATCGCCGGTGAGGACCCGAACTGGGGGAGGGTGCTTTCCGCGGTCGGCACCACCGGTGCCGAGTTCGAGCCGGAGCGGCTCAGCGTGGCGATCAACGGGGTCTGGGTCTGCCGCAATGGATGCGCCGGGGACGACAGGTCCAAGGTGGACCTGCGGCCACGGGACGTGACGATCACCGTGGACCTGTCCGCCGGGCCGCACGCCGCCACCATCCGCACCACCGACCTGACAGCCGCCTACGTCCACGAGAACTCGGCCTACTCGACATGACGGAGACCGCGGTGCCGACCCTGGAACCCAGCCCATCGGCGGGCCTGCCCGGCGCGCCCGGCCCCGCTGCCGGGCAGCGCGCCGATGCCGCGGCCGCCCTGGCCAAGGCGGCGACCCTGATCGAGGCCCTGCCGTGGCTGGACCGGTTCCATGGCCAGACCGTCGTGATCAAGTACGGCGGCCATGCGATGACCGAGGAAGGGCTCCGGCTCGCCTTCGCGCAGGACGTGGTGTTCCTCCGCTACGCCGGGCTCCGCCCGGTCGTCGTGCACGGCGGGGGCCCGCAGATCTCCGCCCATCTGGAGCGGCTCGGCGTGGCCAGCACGTTCACGGCCGGGCTGCGGGTGACCACCCCGGAGACGATGGATGTGGTCCGGATGGTGCTCACCGGCCAGGTCAACAGGGACGTGGTCGGGCTGATCAACCGGCACGGCCCGTTCGCGGTCGGCATGTCCGGCGAGGACGCCAACCTGTTCACCGCCAGCCGGCGCGAGGCGGTGGTGGACGGCGAGCCCGTCGACATCGGGCTGGTCGGCGAGATCGACGCCGTCGACCCGGCGGCCCTGCGGGTGCTGCTGGCCGACGGCCGGGTGCCGGTCGTGTCCAGCGTCGCCCGCGGCGCCGGCGGCGAGATCTACAACGTCAACGCCGACACCGCTGCCGCGGCCCTGGCGGTGGCGCTGGGCGCCGCCAAGCTGGTGGTGCTCACCGACGTGGAGGGCCTCTACGCCTACTGGCCCGAAGGCACCTCATCGCCAGCCCGGTTCCCTGCCCCCGCAGGGGCGGGAACGTCGGCTGCCGGGCAGCGCCCCGGCGGCCCCGGGGAGGTGATCAGCCAGCTCAGCGCGGCCGAGCTCGCGGGGCTGCTGCCGAGCCTGAGCGCGGGCATGATCCCCAAGATGGAGGCGTGCCTGCGCGCCGTGCGGGGCGGCGTCCCGCAGGCCCACGTACTCGACGGCCGGCTGCCCCACTCGGTGCTGCTGGAGATCTTCACCGACTCCGGCATCGGCACGATGGTGGTCCCGGACGGAGTGAGTTGATGATCACGAGACCGGGCCATATGCCGCAGGCGCCGGGCCGAACGCCGCGTCAGCGGTGTCCCGGCGCCGAGGACCAGCCTCCCGAAGCCAGCGAAGCGCCCGCGAGGGAGGCAGACAAATGAACGCCACCGGGCAGCTGCAGGCGCGGTTCGAGGCCGCGATCATGGGCACCTACGGGGTGCCGCCGCTGGCGCTGGTGCATGGCGAGGGCTGCCAGGTCTGGGACGCCGACGGCCGCGAGTACACCGACCTCATCGCCGGCATCGCGGTCAGCTCGCTCGGCCACGCCCACCCGGCCGTCACCGAGGCGGTGACCCGCCAGGTGCGCGCGATCGCCCACACCTCCAACCTGTTCCTGCACGAGGGCGAGATCGCACTCGCTGAGCGCCTGCTCGCCCTGCTGGGTGCCGACGGCCGGGTGTTCTTCACCAACTCGGGTACCGAGGCGAACGAAGCCGCGCTCAAGCTGGTCCGCCGTTATCAGGGCCCATCCCGCCCGGTCGTGGTCGCTGCCGACGGCGGATTTCATGGCCGCACCATGGGTGCGCTCGCGCTGACCGGCAAAGAGCCGATACGCCAGCCGTTTGGCCCGTTCGGGGTGGAGGTCCGTTTTGTCCCCTACGGGGACGCCCAGGCGCTGGCGGCGGCCGTGGGCCCGGACTGCGCCGCGGTGTTCATCGAGCCCTGCCAGGGCGAGGCGGGGGTGGTGCCGGCCCCCGCCGGGTACCTGGGCGCGGCCCGGCAGCTGTGTGACGCAGCCGGCGCGCTGCTGGTGATCGACGAGATCCAGAGCGGGATCGGGCGTACCGGCGCCTGGTTCGCCCATCAGGCGGACGGGGTGGTGCCGGACGTGATCACCCTGGCCAAGGGGCTGGGCGGCGGGCTCCCGATCGGCGCCTGCATCGGGCTCGGCGCGGCCGGCCAGGCGCTGCGCAAGGGTGACCACGGCAGCACGTTCGGCGGCAACCCGGTGGCGTGCGCCGCCGCGCTGGCGGTGCTCGCCACGATCGAGTCCGATGGCCTGCTGGCACGGGCCGGGGCTGTGGGCGGCCGGCTGGCGGCCGGCCTCGCCTCACCGGGGCACCCGCTGCTGCGCGGCGTGAGAGGGCGGGGCCTGTGGCTCGCCATGCTGCTGGCCCAGCCGGACGCCGCGGCGGTGGAGGCCGCCTGCCGCCAGGCCGGGTTCCTGGTGAACGCCGTGCAGCCGGACGCGGTCCGGCTCGCGCCGCCGCTCATCCTCGGGGCGGGCGAGGCGGAGCGGTTCCTGGCCGCGCTGCCGGCCATCCTGGACCAGGCGGCCGGGACGGCCCACGCCACATCTGACGCCCGGGAGGCGTGATGCCACGTCCTTTCCTCCGCGACGGCGATCGGGCCCCGGCTGGCAGCCGGCCGGACGAGCGGCGGGCGCTGCCCGCCTGGCCACCGGGGTGCCCGGCATGACCGCGGTGAGCCCGGTGACCAAGGCGGCACGGCAGGCGCAGATCGCCGACATCCTCGCCCGCACCCGGGTGCGGTCACAGGAGGAGCTCGCCGAGCTGCTGGCCCAGCGTGGGGTTAAGGTCGCCCAGGCGACCCTCTCCCGTGACCTGGAGGACCTCGGCGCGGTCCGGCTGCGCGGCTCGGGTGGCGCGCTCGTGTACGCGCTGCCCGGCGACCCGGGCGGCCCCGGCTCCCGGCCCGGTGGCGTGGCTGCCCTGCCCGCGGCCAGCTGGCCGGACGCGTGGCCGGGCGGGGGGGCCGATGACAGCACCTCTGGCGCGCTGCCCCGGGTTGCGGCGGACCTGCTCGTGAGCGCGGAGGCGAGCGCCAACCTGGTGGTGCTGCGCACCCCGGCCGGGGGAGCCCAGCTGCTCGCCTCGGCCATCGACCACGCGGCGTGGGCGTCCATCCTCGGCACGGTCGCCGGCGACGACACCGTGCTGGTGATCACCCGGGATCCGGCCGGGGGAGAGCAGGTGGCGCACGCGCTGCTCCGGCTGGCCGAACGGCGGGCGGAGCGGACATGAGGACCGGCCAACAGGGCGCAGGCACCGGCATGGCAGGCGCCGGCGAGGCGAGCGGCACCGGGGGACCGGGCGCGGCAAACACAAGGGAAGAAACATGACAGAACGGGTAGTACTCGCATACTCCGGTGGCCTGGACACATCGGTCGCCATCGGCTGGATCGCCGAGCGGACCGGCGCCGAAGTGATCGCGGTCGCGGTCGACGTCGGCCAGGGCGGTGAGGACATGGCCGTCATCCGCGACCGGGCCCTTGCCTGCGGCGCCGCCGCCGCCGAGGTGGTGGACGCGCGGGAAGAGTTCGCGGCCGGCTACTGCCTGCCCGCGCTGGCGGCCAACGCGCTCTACATGAGCCGCTACCCGCTGGTCTCGGCGCTCTCGCGGCCGCTGATCGTCACCCACCTGGCCCGGGTGGCCCGCGAGTACGGCGCCGGCACGGTCGCACACGGCTGCACCGGCAAGGGCAATGACCAGGTCCGGTTCGAGGTGGGCCTGGCCAGTCTCGCCCCGGAGGTCACGGTGCTCGCGCCGGTCCGGGACTCGGGGATGACCAGGGACAAGGCGATCGCGTTCGCCGAGGAGAAGGGGCTGCCGGTCAACGTGACCTCCCGCTCGCCGTACTCGATCGACCAGAACCTGTGGGGGCGCAGCTGCGAGACCGGGCACCTGGAGGACATCTGGGAGGCGCCCCATGACGACGTGTGGAGCTACACCGAGGACCCGGGTGTGCCGCGGGATCCTGACGAGCTGGTGATCAGTTTCGCCGACGGTGCCCCGGTCGCGATCGACGGCAGGCCACTGCCGCCGCTGGCCATCATCACCGAGCTGAACGCCCGCGCCGGGGCCCAGGGGGTGGGCAGGGTGGACATGGTCGAGGACCGGCTGGTCGGTATCAAGAGCCGGGAGATCTACGAGGCACCGGGCGCCATCGCCCTCATCGCGGCGCACTCCGAGCTGGAGAGCGTGTGCATGGAACTTGACCTGGCCCGGTTCAAGCGGTCGGCGGAGCAGCGGTGGACCGAGCTGGTCTACGACGGGCTGTGGTTCTCCCCGCTCAAGGCGGCGCTCGACGTGTTCATGGCGCAGGCGTCGCGGCACGTGACCGGCGACGTCCGGCTGCGGCTGCACGGCGGCCAGGCGGTGGTGACCGGCCGCCGCAGCCCCGTTTCGCTGTATGACTACGGGCTGGCCACCTACGATACGGGCGACACCTTCGACCAGTCGCTGGCCAAGGGGTTCGTGGAGCTGTGGGGGCTGCCCAGCAAGGTCGCTGCGATGCGGGAGCGCCGGGCGGGAAGCTGACCCGGCCCGATCGTGGCTGTTCTTGCGCGCGAGCCGCACATGACCGGCCGCGATCATGGAAGGTGGCAGTGCGTGCCGCCACCGCGGGAGCCCACCGGTGGCTGGAACATCGATCGCTGAGAGGAACCCGGTGGCAGAGCAGGAGCGCAAGCCGACGCGGCTGTGGGGAGGCCGGTTCGAGTCCGGGCCGGCGGAGGCGCTCACCCGGCTGTCGGTCAGCGTCCAGTTCGACTGGCGGCTGGCCCCCTATGACCTGCTCGCCTCCGCCGCGCACGCGCGCGTCCTGCACCGGGCGGGCCTGCTCGACGGCGATGAGCTCGCCCGGCTGCTGGCGGCCCTGGACAGCCTTGGGCAGGCCTGCCGCACCGGCGAGTTCCGTCCCGCCGCCACCGATGAAGACGTGCACACCGCACTCGAGCGCGGCCTGCTGGAGCGGGCCGGCTCGCTTGGCGGCAAGCTGCGGGCCGGCCGCAGCCGCAATGACCAGGTCGCCACCGACCTGCGCCTGTATATGCGGGACCACGTGCGGCTCATCGTCTCGCGGGTGGCCGAGCTGCAGACCGCCCTGCTCGCCCAGGCCGCCGGGCACCTCGATACACCGGTGCCGGGCATGACCCATCTGCAGCACGCCCAGCCGGTGGTCTTCGCCCATCAGCTGCTCGCCCACGCCCACGCGTTCACCCGCGACATCGGCCGGCTGCGGGACTGGGACAAACGCGCCGCGGTGTCCCCGCTCGGCGCGGGCGCCCTGGCCGGTTCCTCGCTGCCGCTCGACCCTGAGGCGGTCGCCGCCGAGCTCGGCTTCGACAGCGCCGCGCCCAACTCGATGGACGCGGTCAGCGACCGGGACTTCGCCGCCGAGTTCTGCTTCGCCGCGGCCCTGCTCGGGGTCCATCTGTCCCGGCTCGGCGAAGAGATCGTGCTGTGGTCCTCGCAGGAGTTCGGCTGGGTGGAGATCGACGACGCCTACGCCACCGGCTCCTCGATCATGCCGCAAAAAAAGAACCCCGACGTGGCGGAGCTGGCGCGGGGCAAGGCGGGCCGGCTGATCGGCGGCCTCACCGGGCTGCTCACCACGCTCAAGGGGCTGCCGCTCACCTACAACCGGGACCTGCAGGAAGACAAGGAGCCGGTCTTCGACGCGGTTGACACGCTGCTGCTGGTGCTCCCCGCGCTGGCCGGCCTGGTCAGCACGATCCGCGTCCATGCCGGGCCGATGGCGGCGGGCGCGAGCACCGGCTTCGCGCTGGCAACCGACCTGGCCGAGCTGCTGGTCCGGCGGGGTGTCCCGTTCCGCGAAGCACACGAGGTGGTGGGGCACCTGGTGGTGTGGTGCCAGGTGAACGACTGCGACCTGCCCGACGTGAGCGACGAGGACCTGGCGAAGATCTCCCCTCATCTCACGCCGGACGTGCGCGAGGTGCTCTCGGTGACGGGCGCGCTGGCGGCGAGGAAGTCCTACGGGGGGACCGCGCCGGAGCGGGTGGCCGAGCAGCTGGCCGCGCTGCGTACCGTGGTCGATGAGAACGCCGCCTGGGCGGCGGGCTGACCGGGAACGATCGCGTGCCGGGCACTCTTCCCCGCGGGTTCTTCGCAGGGTCCTCGCTGGAGGTGGCGCCGCGCCTGCTGGGCTGCGTGCTGGAGCACGAAACCGGCGAGGGCCTGGTGGCGGTGATGCTGACCGAGGTCGAGGCGTACGACGGGGCCGCCGATCCGGCGTCGCACGCCTACCGCGGCCGTACCGCCAGGAACGCGGTCATGTTCGGCGCGCCCGGGCACGCGTATGTGTACTTCACCTACGGCATGCATTTCTGCGTGAACCTGGTATGCCGGCCAGCGGGGACCGCGTCGGCGGTCCTACTGAGGGCCGGCCGGGTGATCGAGGGGATTCCGCTGGCCGCCGCCCGGCGCGCGGCCGCCCGCAACGGCGCTGGGCGCGGCGCAAGCGGCCCAGGTGCGCCTGGCGTGGTCAGCCCGGCCGTGGAGCGCGAACTGGCCCGCGGGCCCGCCCGGCTCTGCCAGGCGCTCGGGATCGGCCGCGGCCAGGACGGTGCCGACGCGTGCGCCCCGGGCTCACCGCTGCGGATCCGGCCGGTTCCCGAGACGGGCTCCGGCCAGCCGGTCCCGGACGTCAGCCACGGTCCCCGGGTCGGGATCAGCGCCGCTGCCGACCGCCCGTGGCGGTTCTGGCTGACCGGTGACCCGACGGTTTCGGCCTACCGCCCCCACACGCCGCGGGCCAGGCCGAAGTGATTTCACCCCCGGCGGGCGAAGATGGGACTATGCACCGGTGACCACGGACATCATCGAGGACCTCAGCTGGCGCGGCCTGATCGCCGTGTCCACCGACCTGGACGACCTGCGCAAGGCCCTGGACGCGGGCCCGGTCACGCTTTACGGGGGCTTCGACCCTACGGCGCCCGGCATGCACATCGGGAACCTGGTGCTGATGCTCACCATGAGACGGTTCCAGCTGGCGGGGCACCGGCCGATCGGCCTGGTCGGCGGCGCGACCGGGTTGATCGGGGACCCGAGCGGCAAGTCGGCCGAGCGGGTGCTCAACCCACGCGACGTGGTGGCCGGCTGGGCCGAGCGGTTCCGTGGCGAGCTGGGCCGGTTCCTTGACTTCGGGCCGGGCCCGGCCAGCGCGCGGCTGGTCAGCAACCTGGACTGGACCGGGGAGTTGTCGGCGCTGGATTTCCTGCGCGACATCGGGAAGCACTTCCCGATCAGCCAGATGCTTTCCCGGGAGGTCGTCAGGGCCAGGCTCGAGGCCGGCGGTATCACCTACACCGAGTTCAGCTACCAGGTCCTGCAGGCGAACGACTACCTCGAGCTGCACCGGCGGTACAACTGCGCGCTGCAGGTCGGCGGCAGCGATCAGTGGGGGAACCTGGTGTCGGGCGTCGACCTGATCAGGAGGGTGACCGGTGACTCCGTGCACGCGCTGGCCACGCCGCTGATCACCAAGCCGGACGGGACCAAGTACGGGAAGACCGAGAGCGACGCGGTCTGGCTGAGCGCGGACCTGATGAGCCCGTACGCGTTCTACCAGTTCTGGATCAACCGGAGCGATGCCGAGGTTCCTGGCCTGCTCCGGGTGTTCACGTTCCGCGGTCGCGAGGAGATCGAGGAGCTGGAGCGGGAGACGGCCGAGCGGCCCGCGGCGCGCACCGGCCAGCGGGCGCTCGCCGATGACGTCACGACGCTCGTGCACGGCGCCGGGGAACTTGCCCGGGTGGTGGCGGCCAGCCGGGCGCTCTTCGGCCAGGGAGACCTGCGGGCGCTGGATGAGAAGACCCTGGCGGCGGCGCTGGCCGAGGTGCCGCTGGTCAGCCTGGAAGCTGCGGACGTGCGCGCGCGCGGCCTCCCCCCGGTCGCCGACCTGATGGCCGCCGCGGGGATCGCGGAGAGCAAGTCGGCGGCGCGCCGGGTGATCGCGGAAGGCGGCGCGTACCTGAACAATGAGCGGGTCGCCGCGCAGGACGCGGTGCCGTCGGTGAATGACCTCCTGCACGGCAGGTTCCTGGTCCTCCGGCGGGGCAAGCGCACCGTGGGCGGCGTGGAGGCCGTCGGCGGCTGAACTGGCCAGCCAGGTGGTCCACGGCCCCGGATCACGCCCCTGTGGCGCATGAGGCTGCTGTGGACAGATTGCCGATTTGACGAGAACCGTTTTGCTCCCTAGTGTTTCGTCTGCTCCACCGGGACTACTCCGGCCGCTGGGCCGGTTGTCACTCCAGGAGCCAGCAATCAGATCCTTGCTCCGTGCCGGTTCGTCATGACCCGGCCCGGGCGGGGGTATGCTGGATGTACAGCGAGCTACCGGCCACCTCAACCTTGTGAAACCGGTTGACGGGGCCCCGGCTCGCAGGTAAGTTAGCAGGGTTGCCCCCGAACCAGGCGAAAGCCTTGTGACGGTGCGCGTCCGCTCCTTGAGAACTCAACAGCGTGCTAAAAGCCAGTGCACAAGCACAACAACCCCGTCAGTGAGGGCTGAGCCGGCGACGGCCCATCACCTCACTACGGATGCCAAGATCGCTTCGGTGACCGGTTCGCCGGCCTGCCGAGGCACTCTTTCATGTCAGCAGCCCGCTGGCCGGGCCCTTCGGGCCGGGTGAGCGGTTGCATATAGACATCAACGGAGAGTTTGATCCTGGCTCAGGACGAACGCTGGCGGCGTGCTTAACACATGCAAGTCGAGCGGAAAGGCCCTTCGGGGTACTCGAGCGGCGAACGGGTGAGTAACACGTGAGCAAC
>DATIXO010000122.1:0-4666 GCA_035518495.1 Streptosporangiaceae bacterium | reverse complement strand
CACCAGCCGGCCGGGAAGCTCGGTGTCGGCGGGGATCGCGTAGGGGATGCGGGCCGTGGTGATCTTGGCGCGGGCCCGTACCAGGCGCTTGGCCATGGTGGCCTCAGGCACCAGGAAGGCGCGGGCGATGGCCGGCACCTCGAGCCGGGCCAGCGTGCGCAGCGAGAGGGCCACCTGGGCCTCACGGCCAAGCGCCGGGTGGCAGCAGGTGAAGATCAGGCGCAGCATGTCGTCGCGCAGCGACGTCTCCGGCTCCATCGCCTCGATCGCCTCCTCGATCTGGTCCGGTGCGGCCCCGGTTCCCCACCGGAACGCGGCGGTCTCCTTGGCGGCCCGCGCTGACTCGCGGCGCAGCAGGTCAAGCGCCTTGCGGCGGGCAACCACCGCCAGCCAGGCCCGCGGGTTGTCAGGGATCCCCGTTCTGGGCCAGGCATCCAGGGCGGTGATCGTGGCCTCGGAGAGCGCGTCCTCGGCGACGGCCAGATCCCCGATGGTCCTGACCAGCGTCGCCAGCACCCTGGGACCTTCGTCCTTCAGCACCTCGACCAGAGTGCCGGTGGCGTCCATACCAGGGCGCCTAGGCGTGGGCCGGCGCTACCGGGCGAAGCTCGATCTTCCCCCGCCAGGCAGCCGGGATCTGCACCGCCCACGCGATGACCTCGTCAAGGTCGGCCGCCTCCAGCAGGAAGTATCCGGCCAAGACCTCCTTCGCCTCGGCGTAAGGGCCGTCGGTCACCAGGACGTCGCCGCCCTTGCCGCCCGAGACGGTGATGGTCGTCGACATGGTCACCGGATACAGAGCCTCGCCGCCGCGCATGACCCCGGCCTCGGTGGCCCGCCGGGCGAACTCCGTGTACTCGGGGGTGAACTCCATATCCGGCACCGAGTCCCAGTGGTGGTCCCGGTCGTAGTAGCACAAGGCCACATACAGTGCCATTGTCAAGGCTCCTTCCGTTCAGCCGACCATGCCGTACCGTTTTACCTGGGCGATCACGACTGCGACAACCGCTGCCACGGCCCTGGAACCCGTTTGGATCCGGGTACGTTGCGGCTCCCCCGGAAGGGAGGCGCCCCGTACCCGAAAGACGGCGCCTTAGCTGGCGGGGCTGTTGTGGTAGGAGGCGATGCGCCAGCCGCCGTCGCGCCTGACCAGCACCCAGGTCGCGCGCACCAGGCGCTCGCTCGCGACAGCGTCCTGCCCAGGGAAGATGATCCCGTCCTCGCTGACCACGATGGCCGTGTCGCCGGTAAGAAAGCGGACGTCCACCGCGCGGGCGGCCACCCGCGACCCGCTGAGCGGGCCCGCGAACGCCGCGGCAATATTGGTGCGGATCTCCTCGCGGTCCTTCTCGTAGACGCCGGGCTGGATCACGCTGGCGTCCTTGGTGTAGTCGGCCACGAACGTTTCGGCGTCGCCGGCTTCCCACGCCTGGTACAAGCGCGCTAGCACGTCGAGAACGGCCCGCCGGTCGGCGTCGGACCCTGCCGTGGTGGTCTTGCTGGTCATCGGTCTCCTCGTTTCTCTCCGCGTGGTGGCGAAGGCCACCCGTGGGAAGGACGGACGGGCCCGCCCGGAGAGGACACCCCCGCGGCGCGAAGCCGGAAAAATTTGAACCACTATTACCGCGCCGAGGCTTGATCAGACACCAGCCGGGGCCGGCCCGCCAATGTCGCAACTGTTCGCCGAGTTCGGTGTGCCAGCGGGCGGGCCGCCACCCCTCCTGCTCGGTGCAGATCGCCGGGATGAGCCCTACGTCGCCCAGGCGGCTGAGCACCCCGCACAGGAAACCCGGCGAGATCCCTGCCTACTGGGTCCTCTCTCGAGGTCCGGCTTCCCGCAGGACCTGATGCCCGTACATCTGCCGCCGGCTGAGCATTCCGAGCACGAGGGCCGGGCGGGCGAGATCGAAGGCACACGATCAGCCAATGTGGGTTCCGTGCCGCGCTGCCACGGTTCGCGGCGTTCGGTGTGAGGCTCGGCCGGGCCTCACCAGCCGGGCAAGTTGCCCGGCGGTGACCTCGATACCCTCCCAGATGTGCTGGGTGAACCAGCCGGCCGTGCCAATGGGGCACTAGCTCTGCTCACGCCCACCGCTTACCCGGCGGGGCGTCTACGACTCGCCCAGCCGCGACGGATCGTTCGCCGCCGACCTGCCCGCCGACCTGGCCGCGTTCATCGCCGACGCTCAGGTCCCGTGGAGCGTCGGCGCGCTGGGCTGCGCGGTGACCGATCCCGCATGGCGGGCCAAGCCCAGCTGGTATCTGGTCGCCACCGAGGACCGGATGATCCCGCCACCGGCGTAGCCGGCCCCATTCTGGGACTATCAACACAAGCGGCAAGCGATTGCTCGCCCCGGCAAATCAGGAGCCGGACGAGGATGCACTCAATTCGGCATCACCCGGCGTCCGTACGCACACAGATCCGCCAGTTCGGGCGCGGCGCAACCGGCCATGGGAGCGATCAGGATGCAGCACATAGCGGCGGCTCTGTTGTGCCGCTTTCGGCGCAGGCTATTGGCTGGCGGCGTTCTTGTTCCCGCGCGGGTTGGCCCAAAAGCTCCAGTCGACCGGCTTTGTCCGCGAGTCCCATATCTCCGGAAGCGGGTGGGGCGCAAGCCGGGTGACCTGGGGTTCTTTCGTGGCCGTTGTGCTGCATAATTGTTAAATCAGTGGTAGGGTGCTGGCATGCGGGCGGCGACACGGGCGATGCTGCCGGCACGACGGTCAGCCGGCGGCTGGGGCCGCGGGGCGCTGAAGCCCACGCGGCGGACGGCCCGCAGGAGGGACGGGCGGCGGGCTGTGAGTCGCTGGTCAGCGAGGAGGAAGCCGCCGGGGCTGCGGGGGACGTCTCCGGCAGCGGGCCCGAGCCTGCCGCTGGCCCCGTGCCCGCCGCGGCCGGCGGCGGCCCTGCTGCTCCTGCTGCTCCTGCTGCCCCTGTCCCTCCTGGTGACGGCACCGGCGTCCCCGGGTCCGGGGGCGGGGCGGGCGGCGGCATGGTGCCAGGGGCGGGCGGAGCGGTGGCGGAGGGCCGGGTGCGGTCGCGGTATGCGGGTGCGATGCTGCTGCACGCGTTCGGCGCGCGGGCCGGCGCCGGGGACGTGCTGGGCGATGCGGCGGGCGGCCTGCCTGCCGCGGCGCGGCTGCTGGCGGCCGTCAGCGCCTGCATCGGGCTGGGATACGCCACGACCGAGCAGTTCAAGCACGCGGCGGCGGCGGAGGCCGGGCCGCTGGCCGGGCTGGCGGCCCTGCCGGACCTGCGGACCCTGCGACCCGCGCTGGCCGGCGTCGCCGACCGCACCGACCCGCTGCGGCTGCAGCAGCTGTTCGCGCAGGCGATGCTCGCCGCGGACCCGAACCTCCGGCGTGTACTACGTCGATGACCACTTCGTGCCGTACACCGGCGCCAAGCCCGTCGGCAAGGGGTGGAACAACAAGCGGGGCCGGGCGGAGAAGGGCCGCGCGGACACGCACGTCACCGCGCACGACGGGCGGGCGGTGTGCTTCGTGTCCGGGGAGCCGTCCGGGCTGTCCGTCACGCTGCCGAAGGCGCTGGCCGGGCTGAAGAAAGCCGCCGGGCCGGGCGCGAAGATCATGCTCGGCTTCGACCGCGGCGGCGCCTACCCGCAAGTCTTCAAGCACTGCCGCGAGCAGAACGTGCACTGGGTCACCTGCCGGCGGGCGCCGCTGGCGGTCCCGGCGATGCCGCCGGTCATCACCACGGTCACTGTCGGCGGCAAGACCCGGACCGTCGCCTGGGCCGAGGAGAAAGTGCAGCTCAAGGACTACGGCCAGGCACGGCAGCTCACCTTGTTCGAGCACGGCAAGGTCGTGCTGCAGATCCTCACTTCCGACTGCGATTCCTGCCCGGCGGAGATCCTGGACTGGCTGAAGTCCCGGTGGCGGGAGGAGAACTTCCTCAAGTACGCCAGCGAGAACTACGGCATAGACAAGATCTGCGACTACGCCGCCACCATCGAGACGAACACCAAGGTCACCAAGAACCCGGCCCGCAAGACCGCCAACGCCGCCGTCCGGGCCGCGGAAAACGAGCTGGCAGCAGCCGAGCGCGCCCTCGCCGCGCTGCTCGCCGACCCGGACACCACTCCCGCCGCCAAGAACAAGGCGATCCCCGCCGCGAACCGCGCGATCAGCGCCGCGAAGAAGAAAGTCAAGGAGGCCACTGCCGCCCGGACGAACATCCCGGCGAAACTGCCCGCCGACCAGATCGACCCTGACGCCCGCACCGCCGTGCTGCGCGCCGGGCGACGTGGCCTGCAGATGGTGCTCCGGCTGCTCGCGCACAACGCCGAGCACTGGCTCGCCACCCATCTGAACGCCTACCTGCGCGACGACGACGAATACCGCGCCATCACCCGCGAAACCATCATCCGCGGCCTCGCCGGCGTCATCACCTTCACCCCCGCGACGATCACCGTCACCCTCGAACCCGCCGGCCAGCCCCGCGTCACCCGCGCCCTCGCCCTGCTCATCGACGAGATCAACGCCCAGCCGCCATCCATCCCCGGCGACAGCCGGCCCATCACTTACCACATCGCGCCGAAGCCAGGCATTTAACCCCAGCCGCAGCACAACTTCCGGAGATCTGCGGCCGACATCCCCTTCTGCCGATGATCGGGCATTGCATTTTCGCATAATTATGAGCCCG
>DATIXO010000121.1:0-4585 GCA_035518495.1 Streptosporangiaceae bacterium | reverse complement strand
GTGTTGACCCGCACGCCCTGGCCGTCGAAGTCGCACCACACTGCCGACGTCTGCGGATGCCCGACCGGTGTGACCGTGGTGAGCGCCGCTGCTGGCGGGGCACTGGGCCATGTCGCGGTGGGACGCCGGGATCTCCTCTGGCGCGTGATCGCTGAGCAGGCCGATGGGTCGCACCGCTTCCTCACCTCCCGGCGGCTGGGGTGTCGGCGTGCGGGCCGGCTGGTTCGCTGCTGGCGAGGCTGCCAAGCAGCGCACGCCCGTCAGCTTGCATTCCGGCCATCAGCACGTCAAGGTCGGGGAAGCCGTGCGCGTCCGCGGTAACGACGAGGAATAGCTGGCCTGCGTAGGAGAAGGCGCACAGGACCGGTCCCAGGTTGCCGACGGGTCCGACGATCGGCAGGATCGCCAGCACCGGTGCGCCGAACAGGTAGACCGGGACGGGCGGGCCGGGCACGTTGGTGACTTCGACGTTGACGGCGTGCTGGTGCGCGGCGAAGTAACGGCCCAGCGGTGTCGCGGACAACCGGGCAAGCAGGCCCATGACCGCGGCCGGGTGTTGTCCGGCTTTGGCCTCGCGTGTCCTGGCGGCGATGAGATCGAGGCGGTGCTCAGCATCGGCCTCCCATACCGGCAGCGGCACTGCCATGGCGCCGAACTCGTTGTCGATGGTTCCCGTGTCACCCGCTGAGCGCGACGAGGTGGGCACGGTGGTGACCGGCTCCAGACGGTCGACCGGCTCGGCTCTGGACACGAGCAGGTGGCGGAGTCCTCCGGCCCAGATGGCGAGGACCACGTCGTTGACCTTGCCCTGGTGGGCGTGGGCGGCGTGCTTGACGGCGGCGAGGTCCAGCCGGAGGAACCGGATCCGGCGGCCAGCCTGGACGCGCCGGTTGAGCGAGGTACGCGGCGCTCGTGCCGGGCTGAGGGCTCGCCGGGCGACGCCGGCCTGGACATGAAGGTCTGTGGCGAGACGGGCCGGATGAGCCAGCGCGCGGGCGCCGCGCCGCGCCCGTGCCATCTTCGCGGCGAGGTTGTCGAGGAGGAGTTGCGACCCTTCCGGCACGGGCTGTGGTGCCCAGGGCTGGACGGCTGGCTCGGGGGCGCTGGGCTCGGTCTCGAACAGCGAGGCCATGAGCATCAGGGCTGCCATGCCGTCGGCCACCGAGTGGTGCAGCTTCAGCAGCACGCCGACACGGCCGCCGGTCAGGCCGGTCAGGAACCACAGCTCCCACAAGGGCCGGGTGCGGTCTAGCAGGTCGTCGCAGATGCGGGCGGCCGCGTCGAGGAGTTCGGTGTCGCCGCCGGGGGGATCGACGGCCCTCTCGCGGACGTGCCGGTGGATGTCGAACCGGTCGTCGTCGACCCACAGCGGCCTGCCCCGCAGCAGTCCCGGGAAGTGCACCCGGCGCCGGAACTGCGGCACCTGCCCTAGGCGCCGGCTGAGATCCTCGGCGATCTCGCCCAACCGGAGCGGGCCCGGGGCGCCGGGCAACGCCGAGCCGTCGAGGACGGCCAGGCCGCCAAAGTGGCACGGCCATGCCGCACTCTCCACCTTCAAGAACATCAGGTCCAGGGAGCTCAGCCGGGCGAACCGGCTGGCCGGCCCGTGACCAGGCTGGCTGCCGCCCGCGATGCCGGGGCTCATCGGTCCGCTCCTGACGGGCGGGGGTCGATCGGTGTGATGATCCCGGCCCGCTCCTCCAGCGCCGCCGCGGCATCTAGGCACAGGTCTTCCCGGTAGCGGGGGCCGATCACCTGCACCGCTTGCGGGAGACCATCCCCGATCCCCACCGGCAGCGCCACGGCGGGGAGCCCGAGCGCGCAGACGGCGACGGTGACCGGACGCCCGCGGAGGATCTCCGCCACGTCGGCGGCCGTGTAGCCCTTGCCCGCCTCGAACGGGACACCGGCGGAAATAGGGGCGACGATCAGCGGGTGCTCCTGCTGGAACTCGCCCCAGGCGCGCAGCAGCGACTGCCGGGTCATGTAGGCCAGCACCGCCGCCGCCTGATCCGGATAGCCGGCCATCTCGATCATGGCCGACACGACACCCTTCGTGCGCGGCGGGTACGGCAGGAGATCCCAGCCGACCCGCAGGTCAGCGGCGAGCATGACCAGCGCGGTCTGCGCCGCCACCTCGACCGACGGCGGCTCGAGCTCCTCCACCACGTAGCCGGCATCGCCCAACGCGGCAGCCGCCTTGTGCACCCCGTCCCGCACCTGATCGGCGATGCCCAGCCCGGCCACCAGGGCCACCTGGACCGGTCTGGGCGGGTCCGGGCCGCGTAGCGGCGCCGGCACCGTCCACGGGTCGCGCCAGGTCGGGCCCGCCAGCACTTGGCAGGCGGCCCGCAGATCGGCGACCCGCCGCGCCAGCGGGCCCTCGACCTCGAGTAGTTGCCCGCTGATCGGCATATCGATCATGTCCACGGTGGTGGCGTGCGGGATCCGGCCCAAGGTGGGCTTCAGCGAGGCGATGCCGCAGCACTGGGCCGGCCACCGCAGCGACCCGAAGCCGTCGTTGCCGAGCCCGAGCGGGGTCATGCCGGCGGCCAGCGCCGCCGCCTCGCCGCCGCTGGAGGCCCCCGGGGTCCGAGACCTGTCCCACGGGTTGACGGTCGCCCCATACAGCTCGCTCTCACAGACCCAGCCGACCCCGTACGTCGGCAGGTTGGTACGGCCGATCGGGATCGCCCCGGCAGCCTTCAGCCGCTCGACGACCGGCGCGTCCCGGGACGGGTACGCATCGGCCAGCGCCCTGGCCCCCTGCGTCGTCGCCGCGCCGGCCAGGTCGATGTTCTCCTTGATCGTGAACGGCAGGCCGTGAAACGACGGCAGCTCCTCGCCACCGGCGACCGCGGCATCAGCGGCCTTCGCGGCTTGCAGCGCCTGCTCGCCCAGGACGACCGTCACGGCGTTGATCAGCGGGTTCACCGCCTCGATGCGCCGCAGGTGCGTCTCGATCACCTCGCGGACGGATACCTGCCGGTCGCGGATGAGGGCAGCGAGCCTTGTCGCGCTCATCCGCCACAGCCCGGCCATCACAACCACGGGACCTTGACGCGGCGGCAGTAGGCGTCCCACTGCGGGCCGAACCAGCCGGCCAGGTCAGCCTCCTCAGCAGGCGCGAACAACCGGGACGCGACGTACAGCCCGATGCCGATGACCGCTCCGAGCCAGGTGTCGAGCAGGAACCCCAGCCACGGGAGCACCGGCGACGCGACCGACGTGTACAGCGGATGCTTGACCAGCCAGTACGGCCCCGTCGTGACGAGCTCGCCCGCGCGTACCTTCGTCAGGATCGGCAGGACCGACCACGCCCAGACAACGACGCCCGCCGCGAGGACGAACGCAGATACCGCCTGCAGCCACCGCGCTGGCCCACCAGTGCTGAACGCCCCCGGGAACGCGATGTTAAGCGCGACCCCGACGAGCACGAACGGCGCGACGAACGCGCCGATGCGGTCACCCGTGCCGATGAGCGCGCCGAGCCGAAGCCTCGGTCGCCGGCCCGGCCACACCGGTTGTCCGGCCGGCGTCTTCTTGCCGATAGTCATGGGGATCACTTCTTCCCGCGGCGCCGGATCACGGCGCCAGCGACGCCCGCGGCCGCGATGCCGGCACTCCAGTGCCGCGGGTTCCGCCAGCCGGGCCGCTTCTGGAACGACATGACGTCGAGCAGCAGCCGCGGAGGCGTGTCATCTGTGAACACGACCCTCGAGGTCTTGTCGAACCTGGGGAACCCGACGCGGTACACCCGCGGGTCGTCTGGGTCGTCGGGGTGCAGCACCATCGCGTCCCACAGGCCCGGAACGGGAGTCAGCGGCTTGAGCACGAGACGGCCGTACTGCACGGCCACCTCGATTCCGGCACCAAACCCCACCCGCGCGAACAGGTTCGTGACGGGGCCGGCGTCGGGCGCGTACCAGCCGCGCAGCGCGTCCCACGCCTCCGGGTGGGGGGCCACGTCGCTGCGGACAGGGTTGGCGGGCATGCCGAGCAGGCGGCGGCTCAGCGCGGCGGCGAGCGGCTCGGCAATACCGCGGTTGTCGAGCCCGCCAGTGTTGGCCAGGACCACGACGCCGACACCGTCTTCCGGCGCCATCTCGAGCGCGGACAAGAACCCGGAGATCGTGCCGCCCTTGCAGATGAGCACGCGGCCGCGCTCGGTGTGCGGCTCGAACCCCAGCGCCATGCCCGCCACCCGGGGGTCGGGCTGGAAATGCGGCCGGAACATCACCTGCACGCTGTCCGCGGTGAGTACCCGTCCGTGCTCGTTCGCGCCGCCGTGCAGCAACGCGGTGAGGTAGCGCGCCATGTCGGCCGGCGTGGAGTACACACCGCCGCCGCCGGGGGTGGGCACCTCGCGGGGCGTGACGGGCCTGAGCCCTCGTCGGCGCAGGGTGTACCCGGTGGCCAGGCCCGCGCGCAGCTGCCCGGACAGGACGAGATCGGTGTGGTCCATCTCCAGCGGACCGAAGATGTGACCGCGCAGGTACCGCTCGAACGGTTCACCGGACACGTCTTCCACGATCTGGCCGAGCGCGGCGAATCCGTGGTTGCTGTACACCCACCTCGTCCCCGG
>DATIXO010000120.1:0-76176 GCA_035518495.1 Streptosporangiaceae bacterium | reverse complement strand
GCCGACGGCAGCACCGCGCACACCGCGTCCGCGGCGGCCTCCTACCCGTTCCACGGGCCCCACCAGGCCGGGGTGCTGACACCGGGCCCGGCGGGCAAGCAGGCCTTCGCCTGCTTCGCCGCCTTCGACCTCACGGCCGGCAGCAGAGCAGGCCTGGCCGGCCTGATGCGCACCCTCACCAGCCGGGCCCGGTTCCTCACCTCCGGCGGCACCCCGCCCGATCTCGGCGTGGGGCAGCCGCCGCCGGACAGCGACGTCCTCGGTCCCGCCGTGCCCGCGGACGGGCTGACCGTCACCGTGTCGGTGGGATCCAGCCTGTTCGACGGCCGTTACGGCCTCGCCAGCCAGCGGCCGGGGAAGCTGACGCCGATGCGGGTGTTCCCCAACGACACGCCCGACCCGGCGTGGCTGCACGGTGACCTGCTGCTGCAGCTGTGCGCCAACCATCCGGACACCATCCACCACGCGATCCGCGACATCACCAGGCACACCCGCGGGACGATGCAGCTGCGCTGGAAGATGGCGGGCTACAACTCCCCGCCGCGCCCGTCGGGGACGCCGCGGAACCTGCTCGGGTTCAAGGACGGCACCGCCAATCCCACCGGGGAGCTCGCCAGCAGCCTGGTCTGGGTCGACGACCCGGCCGGGCCCGCCTGGGCGCGCGGCGGGTCCTACCAGGTGGTGCGGCTGATCCGGATGCTGGTCGAGTTCTGGGACCGGGTCTCCATCAACGAGCAGGAAGGCATGTTCGGGCGGCGGCGTGACAGCGGCGCACCGCTCGACGGCAGCAGTGAGCTCGACACCCCGGACTACGCCGCCGACCCCAGGGGCGACGTGATCCCGCTCGACGCCCACATCCGGCTGGCCAACCCCCGCACGCCCGCGACCGCCAGGCAGCGGCTCATCCGCCGCTCGTACAACTACGATCTCGGCGTGGACCTGAACGGCAACCTGCAGGCCGGCCACATCTTCGTCGCCTACCAGCAGGACGTGCAGCGGCAGTTCGAGACCGTCCAGACCCGGCTGATCGACGAGCCGCTCATCGACTACGTCCAGCCCTTCGGCGGCGGCTACTTCTACACCCTTCCCGGGGTCCGCAACAGCGGCGACTGGTACGGCCGGGAGCTCCTCGCCTGACCGCCGGGACCGGCGTCGTCCGCGCAGGCCAGAGCGGCGAGACCCGGCCAGGGCCGGATGGCGGCGACCCGCCGGAACAGCCGCGGCGGCCAGGGCGCAAACTGGATCACGGCCCGGGGCACTGCCGGGAGGCAAAGAACGGCGAAGGCCACGTCCGAGGGCGCCTGATCGGTGGAACACTTTCAGCATCCGGGAAAGGAGACACGCGGTGGCGATCTCGCCGTTGCGGCAGCGCCCGGCCTTCGCGGCCCTCGCCAAGCACCACGCGGAGCTGGAGGGCCGCCATCTGCGCGAGCTCTTCGCCGAGGACCCCGCCCGCGGCGAGCGGTACTGCGCCGAGGCCGCCGGGCTCTACCTCGACTACTCCAAGAACCGCATCACCGACCAGACCCTGAGCCTGCTGCTCCAGCTGGCCGAGCAGTCCGGGCTCGAGCGGCGCCGGGACGCGATGTTCGCCGGGGAGCGGATCAACGTGTCCGAGGACCGCTCGGTGCTGCACGTCGCGCTGCGGATGCCGGAGGGAACCTCGCTGATCGTCGACGGGGTGGACGTCGTGGCGCAGGTGCACGAGGTCCTGCGCCGGATGGCCGACTTCGCCACCCGGATCCGTTCCGGCGCGTGGCAGGGCCACACCGGCAAGCCGATCCGCAACATCGTCAACATCGGCATCGGCGGGTCCGACCTGGGGCCGGTCATGGCCTACGAGGCACTGCGCCACTACACCGACCGCAACCTGACGTTCCGCTTCGTCTCCAACGTCGACGCGACCGATTTCGTGGAAGCGGCCAGGGACCTGGATGCGGCGGAGACACTGTTCATCGTTTCGTCCAAAACGTTCGGCACCCTGGAGACGCTGACCAACGCCACCTCGGCCCGGGACTGGGTGGTGGGCCAGCTGGGGGACCCCGCGGCGATCGCCAAGCACTTCGTGGCCGTCTCGACCAACGCCGGGCGGGTGGCGGAGTTCGGGATCGACACCGCGAACATGTTCGGCTTCTGGGACTGGGTCGGCGGACGGTACTCGATGGACTCGGCCATCGGCCTGTCCACGATGGTGGCCGTGGGGCCGGAACGGTTCGGCGAGCTGCTGGCCGGGTTCCACGCGATGGACGAGCACTTCCGCACCGCCCCGCTGGCGGGCAACCTCCCGGTGCTCATGGGCCTGCTCGCCGTGTGGTACGTGAACTTCTTCGGGGCCGCCTCGATCGGCGTGATGCCCTACGAGCAGTACCTCAAGCGCTTCCCCGCCTACCTGCAGCAGCTCACGATGGAGTCGAACGGCAAGCACGTCACCCTCGACGGCGGGCAGGTGGACCACCAGACCGGCCCGGTGTACTGGGGTGAGCCGGGCACCAACGGCCAGCACAGCTTCTACCAGCTGCTGCACCAGGGGACGCAGCTGATCCCGGTCGACCTGATCGGCTTCGGCCAGAGCCTCAACCCGCTCCGCGACCACCACGACATCCTGTCCTCGAACGTCTTCGCCCAGGCCCAGGCGCTCGCTTTCGGCAAAACGGAACAGGAGGTCCGGGCCGAGGGCACCCCCGGGCCCGTGGTGCCGCACCGGGTCATGCCGGGCAACCGCCCCACCAACGTCCTGCTGGCGCAGAAGCTGACCCCGCACACCCTGGGCACGCTGGTCGCGCTGTACGAGCACAGCGTGTTCACCCAGGGGACCATCTGGGGCATCGACTCGTTCGACCAGTGGGGGGTCGAGCTGGGCAAGGCGCTGGCGGTGGCGATCATCCCCGAGCTCGAGAGCGCCGGCGAGCCCGACCTCCAGCACGACTCGTCGACCAACGCGCTGATCCGGCGCTACCGGGCACTGAAGGGCTAGGCCGTGTCTTATGGATCTATGCCGTCGCGAGCGGTCGCCGGCGGGATGGATCGCAAGGCGACGACGGCAACGCCGCGAGACGCCCGTCCGACGGCCGCGCAGCAGGCTAGGGATCTATATGGCATGGCCTAAGGAGAGGGACATGGCGACTGACAAGCCCATGCAGCTCGGCATGGTCGGGCTGGGCCGGATGGGGTCCAACCTCGTGCGGCGGCTCATGCGCGACGGGCACCGCTGCGTCGCTTACGACGTGAGCGCCGATGCGGTCAAGGCACTCGAGGGCGAAGGTGCGACGGGCGCCGGCTCGCTCGAGGATTTCGTGGCCAAGCTGGACAAGCCCCGCACAGCCTGGCTCATGCTGCCGGCGGGCGTTGTGCAGGCGACGCTCGACCGGCTCGTCCCGCTGCTGGATCCGGGCGACACGGTGATCGACGGGGGCAACTCCTATTACCGCGACGACATCACCCGGTCCAAACGGATCGCGCCAGAGGGGATCCATTACCTGGACTGCGGGGTGAGCGGCGGCATCTGGGGGCTCGAGCGCGGCTACTGCCTCATGATCGGCGGGGAGACCGAGGCCGTTCAGCGGCTCGACCCCATCTTCAAGACGATCGCCCCCGGGGCCGGCAACGCCGAGCCGACCCCCAGCCGGACCCGGGGCGGCACCGCCCCCCAGGGGTACCTGCACTGCGGCCCGAGCGGCGCCGGGCACTTCGTGAAGATGGTCCACAACGGGATCGAGTACGGGATGATGGCGGCGATCGCCGAGGGCCTTTCCATCATCAAGCACGCCAACGCCGGCAAGGTGAAACGGGACGCCGACGCCGAGACCACCCCGCTGCGCGACCCCTGGGCCTACCAGTACGACATCGACGTCGCCGAGGTGGCGGAGGTCTGGCGGCGCGGGTCGGTGGTCTCGTCCTGGCTGGTCGACCTGATCGCCGAGGCGTTCGCGCGCACGCCGGATCTCCACCCCTACGCCGGCCGGGTCTCGGACTCCGGTGAGGGCCGGTGGACGGTGCTCGCCGCCGTGGACGAGGCGGTCCCGGCCCCGGTCATCACGGACTCGCTGTACGAGCGGTTCGACTCGCGGGGCCTGGGTGAGTTCACCGGCAAGATCCTGTCCGCGATGCGCAGCGAGTTCGGCGGCCACGCCGAGCGGAAGGAGTAGGCGCGGGATGCGCCACCAGGTCGAGACGCTGGCCGGCCCGGCCGAGGTGGCGGCGGCCGGGGCCGCGTTCGTGGCCCAGCGCGCCCGGGCGGCGGTCACGGCCAGTGGCGCCTTCCACTTCGCGGTCAGCGGCGGGCATACGCCGTGGGCGATGTTCGCCGAGCTGACCCAGCAGCAGGTCCCCTGGGAGGGGGTCGTCATCTACCAGGTGGACGAGCGGGTGGCGCCGCCCGGTGACCCGGACCGGAACCTCGCCCACCTCCGTCAGGCGCTGGGCCCGGCCCCGGCGCAGGTACGGCCCATGCCGGTCGGCGAGAGCGATCTGGAGGCCGCGGCGGCGGGCTACGCGGCCGCGCTGCCACAGCAGTTCGATCTCGTTCACCTGGGTCTTGGCCCCGACGGGCACACCGCGTCGCTGGTGCCGGGCGATCCGGCGCTGGCGGTCACCGATCGCCTGGTCGCCCTCACCCAGCCCTACCAGGGCCGGGTGAGGATGACGCTGACCTACCCGGCGCTGGCGCGCGCCCGCCAGCTGCTGTGGCTGGTCACCGGCGGCGACAAGAAGGACCCGCTGGCCAGGCTGCTGGCCGGTGACACCACGATCCCGGCGGGCCGGGTCGAGGCCGCGGCGTCGCTGGTGATGGCCGACCGCGCGGCGGCCTGAGGGAGATGACCGGGCCTCCCGCCGGGGACCACGGCAGGCGATGACCGGGGACCACGGCAGGGCATGAGCGGGACCACGGCAAGGGGATGACATGACCGCACCGGCGCACACGCCCGCGGATGTCCTGGTGATCTTCGGCATCACCGGCGACCTGGCGAAGAAGCAGACCTTCCAGGCCCTGTACCGGCTGGAGCGCCGCCAGATGCTGACGTGCCCGATCATCGGCGTGGCCCGCCGCCAGTGGTCGGCCGCGACCCTGAGGGAGCACGCGCGCCGCGCCATCGAGGACAGCGGCGAGATGGTCGACGAGGACGTGTTCCAGCGTTTCGCCGCGCGCCTGTCGATGATCTCGGGCGATAACCAGGACCCGAAGACCTACGACCAGATCGCCCGGGCCATCGAGGGGCGGCGCAGCCCTGTCTTCTATCTCGAGATCCCGCCGTCACTGTTCGGAACGGTGGCCGAGGGACTGGCCGGCGCCGGCCTCACCAGGCACGCCCGGGTGGTGGTGGAGAAACCCTTCGGCCACGACCTGGCGTCGGCCCGGGCGCTGAACGCGGAGCTGCGCAGCGTCCTTGAGGAGCGGCAGATCTTCCGCATCGACCACTTCCTCGGCAAGGAGCCGGCCCTGGACATCCTGTTCCTCCGGTTCGCCAACTCCATCTTCGAGCCGCTGTGGAACCGCGACCACATCCGCTGCGTGCAGATCACCATGGCCGAGGACTTCGGCGTGGACGACCGGGGCGCGTTCTACGACCCGGTGGGGGCGCTGCGTGACGTCGTGCAGAACCACCTGCTGCAGCTCATCGGGCTGTTCGCCGCCGAGCCGCCGGTTTCGGCCGGCCCGGACGGCATGCGCGACAAGCGGACGGAGGTGTTCCGCTCCATCCCAGCGGCCGACGTGCGGCACTACGTGCGCGGGCAGTACGGCGGGTACCTGTCGGTGCCCGGTGTGAGCCCCGGATCGCAGACCGAGACCTTCGCGGCGCTGCGGCTGGAGATCGACAACTGGCGGTGGTCGGGGGTGCCGTTCTTCATCCGGGCCGGCAAGGCGCTCGCGACCCGGGCGACCGAGATCAGAACCATCTTCAAGCCGCCGCCCCGGATGGCGTTCGCGCAGCACACGCCCCATCCCGACGAGTTCATCCTGCGGATCGACCCCAGCCCGGGGGCGGACCTGGTGGTGCAGGCGAAGCAGCCCGGGGCCGAGTCGACCCGCACCGTCGACCTCTCGCTGATCTTCTCCGAGGAGCTGGGGGACGCGCCGCTGCCCTACGAGCGGCTGCTCGGCGATGCCCTGCAGGGGAACCCGGGGCTCTTCACCCGCGAGGACGGCGTGGAGGAGACCTGGCGGATCGTGCAGCCGCTGCTGGACGCGCCGCCCCCGGTGCAGCCCTACGCCCCGGGGTCCTGGGGACCGGCGGGCGCGGACAAGCTGCTGGCCGGGAACCCGCGCTGGCGCCATCCCTGGCTGCACTCGCACAGCATGCGCTGAAGCTCCCTCCTCACTCCCACCCGGCCAGCTCCGCCAGCTGGACGTCGCCGCCGACGGTGCCGAAGGCGACCCACGGCTCGCGTGGGTCGGCGGCCAGGCAGGTGAGGTAGGCGCCCACCGGCAGGTGCGCGGTCTGCCTGCCGGTGCGGGCGTCCCAGACGCGTACGGCGCCGTCCTCGTCGCCCGAGACGATCCGGCGGCCCGCGGCTGTGACCGCGCAGTACAGGACCTGGCCGGTGTGCCCGCGCAGGGTTGCCAGCTCGCGGCCCGTCGGCACCTCCCATACCTTCAGCGTCCGGTCCCCGCTGGCGGACACCAGCCAGGAGCCGTCGGGGCTGACCGCGCAGTCGTAGACGCTCCACTCGTGCCCGGCCAGGGTGGCCAGTTCCTGGCGGGCCCGCACGTCCCACACCTTCAGGGTGCGGTCGTTGCTGGCGGACACGACCCAGGAGCCGTCGGGGCTGACCGCGCAGCGCTGCACCGTGCCCGTGTGCCCGGTGAGCGTGCCGAGCTCCGCCCCGGACCGCGGGTCCCACAGCTTCACCAGCCCGCCCCAGCAGCCGGAGACGATCCAGTCGCCCGCGGGGCTCACCGCGCAGGTCGAGACGAAGCCGGTGTGGCCGGTGAGGGTCCGCACGGTGCCCGCCGCGGCGCCCGCGCCGCCCGCGGTATCCGCGCCATCCCGGCCCGGCGGGAACCACACGCTCACCATCGTGTCGCGGCCGGCCGAGACGACGAAGGAGTCATCCGGGCTGATCGCGCAGTCGAGCACCCAGTCGGTGTGGGCGGTCATCGTGTTCGTCCGCTGCCCGGTCGCCGTGTCCCAGAGCTTGACCGAGCCGTCCCGGCCGCCGGAGGCTATCCAGCTGCCGCTGGAGCTGACGGCGCAGGTCTCGACGCTGACCGGGTCCGCGGTGAGGGCCAGGCGCTCGCGCCCGCTCGCGGCGTCCCAGATCTTGAGTGCGCCGTCCCAGCCGCCCGAGACCACGAACGACCGGTCGGGCGCGATCGCGCAATGCTGGACGTAGCTGGTGTGGCGGCTCACGGCCGTGTCCGAGGCCGCGCTGAGATCCCACAGCCTGAGGGTGCCGTCGGCCCCGGCCGACACGACCCGCGACTGGCCGGGCGTGAAGGTGGCGCTGTTGACCCAGTTGGCGTGGCCGGCAAGCGTGGCTCTGCCGGCCCACTGCCCGGTGTCCCAGATCCTCATGGTGTAGTCCCGGCTCGCCGAGACCAGCAGCGAGCCGTCCCGGCTGAAGCGGCAGCCCTGGACCCAGGAGCTGTGCCAGGGCAGGGTCATGTGCTCGCGGCCGGTCGCGGCGTCCCAGACCCGCAGCACGTTCTCGTACCCGCCGGACACGATCCAGGCCCCGTCCGGGCTCACGGCGCAGCACTCCACGGCGTCGGCGTGGCCGGCCAGGGTGGCCCGCTCCTCCCACGAGCCGGTGTCCCACCGCCGGAGCGTCCGGTCCGCTGACGCGGACACGAGCCAGCTCCCGCCGGGGGCGATCGCGCAGCCGGAGACGCGCTCGGTGTGGCCGCGCAGCGTGGCCAGAGCGGCGCCGTCCGCGGCGCCCCAGACCCGGAGCGTGTGGTCGTCGCCGGCCGAGACGATCCACGTCCCGTCCGGGCTGACCTCGCAGGCGTAGACGGCGCCGTCGTGGCCGCGCAGGGTCCGCACCGGGTTCCCGGTCTCCGCGTCCCACAGCCGGACGGTTCCGTCGCCGCTGGCGGAGACGATCCAGCTGCCGTCCGGGCTGAAGGCACAGCCGTGCACCCGCTCGGTGTGGCCGCGCAGCACCGCGGCCAGGATCCCCTCGCCCGCGTCCCACAGCCGCACGTCGCCGTCCAGCCCAGCGGAGACGATCCGTGTCCCGTCGGGGCTGACGGCGCAGCAGAGCACCGGCCCGTCGTGGCCGGCGAGCGTGCGGATGAGCGCCTGCGATTCGCTCGGCGGGATGTGGGTGCGCAGCCATTCCTGCCCGCCTGCCCGGCCGGGCTCCCGTTTCCGGCTGAGTATCCGCGCGGCCCCGTCGCCCGCCCACTGCAGCCGGTTGTGGACCTGCTGCCACAGCAGCTGTGGCCAGCGCTCCAGCACGTGCGCCTCGTGCCGCAGCGCGCGCTCCAGAGCGCCGAGCGCCTTCCGCCGGCCGGGCTCGTCCGCCGGCCACTCCCGCACCGCCAGTTCCAGGTCGTCCAGCAGCTCGGCCACCCCGCGGAACCACGTGACCGGCTCGCCGTCGTCGCCGGGCAGCTCGACGGTGCGGACGGTCCGCGCCTTCTGCTCCAGGAAGACCGCGTCGGTGAGCAGCTGATAGAGCTGGTCCCAGTCCGCCGCCCGGGTCAGGTGGTAGGGCAGCTCGGACAGCCCGCGCGGGCCCGGCGCGGCCCAGCTCCCGTCCCCGGCGGGATCGGCCAGCCCCCGGAAGTAGCTGGCCAGCGCCTGGTGGCGCCGCGGCCCGTCCCCGCCGCCGAGGTAGGCGACGGCCGCCACGTCGGCCACCTCCTGGTGGTAGAAGCCGAGCAGCAGCGCGCCGTCGGCGCCACGCTCGGCCAGGTAGGGGCTGAGGTCGGACCGCAGCCGCGACCAGAGCACCGCTGGCAGGCGGCTGGCCGCCGGTGAGGCCGGGGAGCGGCGCCGGAAGTCGGCCATCACGCCGGGGTCGGCCGACAGCAGCTCGAGGATCTCGTCCTCGGCCAGGCCCCGCCGCGCCGCGGCCAGGTAGCCGAGGGCGTGGCCGGTCAGCACCGCGCCGTGCTGCTCCTCCGCTTCCAGCCGGGCGAGCATGTTGCCGCGGACGATGCCGCTGATCTCCGGGGCCAGCGCGGCGGGTTCGGAGTAGGAGGCCCAGCGGCACGCCTCCTCGAAGGCCAGCCGCAGCCACAGCGGCCGGCCCAGTACCGCGAACTGGCGCAGCACCTGGCGGCGCTGGGCCGGCTGCAGGGTGCGCCGCCGGGCGGTCAGCCAGGCGCTCAGCAGCCGCCCGCCATCGGCAACCGGCATGGGCCGCAGCGTGATGGTGGCCGGGCGTTTCCGCGCCGCCCGCGCCGCCGCCTCACCCGGCCGGGCCGAGACCACCAGCCGGGTATGAGGCGGCAGGACGGCTGGCAGCCACCCGAGGTGATCGGCGCGCTGGCCCTCGGTGAGCTGGTCCAGGCCGTCGAGGAGTACCACCAGCGGCCGCTCGGCGGTCGACAGCCCCAGGTAGCTGCCGAACTGCGCGACCAGATCCGGGTAAGAGCGCGGGACCGCGGTCTCGCCACCGCCGTAACGCCGGGCCAGGCTCCGGCACAGCTCCTCCAGCAGGGCCGGGCCGGTTGACGCCCCCGGGGTGACACCGGCGAAGCGGGCGATGACCTCGGGGCGGCCCGGCAGCCGCGCGCCATCCTCGGCGGCCCGGGCGAGCAGCGCCGATTTCCCGGAGCCGGGCTCGCCGACCACCAGCAGCGGGCGCCGGCCCGTCCCGGCCAGGTAGTCCCGCACGCGCCGCAGCGCACCGGCCCGGCCGGTGAAGAAGCGGGCCCGCTCCTCGGCGAACGCCCGGTGCGCCTCATCCTCGGCCGCCAGCGGATCGGGCTGCCCTGCCTGCTCGATCTCCAGGGCGATCGCCCTGGCCAGGGTGGCGTGAACGTCCTCGCCCAGCCGGTGCAGGTGCTCGCCGCCTGGCCCGTCGCCAGCCCAGCGGGTGGCGTACTCGTGCACGCCGCCCGGGAGAAGGCGGCGCAGCATCTCCTTGAGCTCCGCGAGCTGGTGCCGGGCCGGCCCTTCCGGTTCCACGAACGTGGGCGTGCTGCCGGTGCCGGGATGGCCGGTGATCGTGCGGAAGAAGCAGAAGACCCGGCCGCTGGTGTCGCCGGCACCGGGCACGCCGGCACCGGGCACGCCGGCGGCGACCTCCTGCTCGGTGGCTGAGCCCTGGTAGAAGCCGCGGCGCTCAGGATCGGCCAGCACGCCGGCCGCGGCCGCGAACGTGGCCTGGAGTTCCGCCTCGACCGGCGCCCAGACGGCGGCCTCGGTCTCGCGGCCGGAGCGCGGGCGCAGGTGGTAGCGCGGCGGTAGGTCGTTCGCGTCCAGCCGGTACCAGGCCTCGGCGAGTTCCCGGCCCGCGGGCGGGATGTGCGGCACCAGCGCCGCCCACTCAGCGGCGGGGATCTCGGGCGGCGGCGGGCGCCAGCCGTAGCGGTCCCCGAGCAGGACGATGAAGTTGGGCCGGGGTGTCACCTTCCGGCAGCGCTCGATCTCCTCCAGGCAGACGCGCATCGTCTGCTGGTCGAGCGTTGCCTCCTCGCTGATGCCCCACCGCAGGTCGATCGGCTGGAAGTGGCAGCCAGCGGCCAGGCAGAGCGCCTGCAGGCGCGGGAAGACCGACTCCTGCAGGACGTTCCGTTCCGCTTCCAGGTCGGCGAAGGTCGAGCTGACGAAGAGCCGGAACGTCCGCGCCGTCATGGCCTCGCGCCTTTGGGCCCACGGCCCGCCCGGGCCCAGGTCACCCCGGCGCGATCTCCCGGCCCACGGTGAGGGCGGACCGCAGCTGGTCCGGCATGCCGCGCAGGGAGGCGTCCGGCAGCGTGCCGGTCGCGTCGAGCACCTTGCTGAAGAAGCACCGGGCGGCGGCCGCGGCAATGACGCCGAACACGTCGTCGTCGGAGAGCCCGAGGCCGCGGAGCTCGTCCACGTCCTCCTGGGTGATCTGCTCCGCCTGGGCCGCGACCTTGCGCGCGAACCGGACGACCGCCGCGTCGGCCGCGTCCAGCCCGTCGCCCGCTTCGTCCGCCGCGATGCTCACGACCTGCCCGGCCGGGTAGTAGCTGTCCGCGAGGATCCCGCCGTGCACCAGAGAGCAGTAGCTCGACCTGATCCCCGTGGCCGCCGCGACCGTCACCAGCTCGTACAGCCGGGGATCCATCCCCGAGGTGATCGCGTCCTTCAGCGCCAGCCAGCCCTGCAGCACTTCGGGCCTGCGGCTGAACGCGCGCGTGTAGTTCGCCACGTATCCCTGTGCCGCCAGGTCCTTGTCGTACATCGCCTTGACCTCGCCAGCCGCTTGTTCGGGCGGGACGGTCGGAAGGTATGGCATCACCGGTTCCCCTTTCCTTGATCCGACGCTACGCGGTGCCCGCGCCGCAGTGCTGATGCGGCCCGCGCCGATGGGCTGCCCCGCCCGCGCCGATGGGCTGCCCCCCGTCCGGTCCCGGGCGTATCTTGCAGGCAGAGGGCCGCCATGTGGCTGGCCGGCACGCCCCAGCGGAAGGCAGCGCTGCCAGGACAGGGGAGGACGATGACCAAGGCGCCGAAGCTCTTAACCCTGTGCGCGATGGCGGCTGCCGCCACCCTGCTCGCAGCCGCTTGCAGCGCCAGCACCGGCTCCCAGCAGGTGGCCAGGCAGGGGGGCATTCTCCGGATCGGGACCCTGGAAGGCATCGACTCGCTCAATCCCTTCGTCGGTTTCAACCAGGACTCCTACTCCACCTGGATGTACATCTATCCGTCCCTGGTGCAGTACGACCTGCACACCTACAAGTTCATCCCGAACTTCGCCACCAGCTGGCAGACCTCTCCCAACGGCCTGACCTGGACGTTCCACCTGGCCCCGAAGGCCAAGTGGTCCGACGGGAAGCCGCTCACCGCGGCCGACGTGGCCTGGACGGTCAACACCATCCTGAAGTACCAGAACGGCCCCGCCGGGGGATGGGCGGGCAGCGTCGCCCACCTCGCCAGCTTCAAGGCCACCAGCCCCACCACGGTTGTCGCCACCTACAAGCAGCCGGTGGCGGACGTACTGCCGAACCTGGGCCTGATCCCGATCCTGCCCGAGCACATCTGGGGCAGGTACGCCACGGGCAATGGCCAGGGCCTGCAGACCTACTCGAACAGGCCGTCCAGCGGCCAGCCGCTCGTCGGCGGGGGGCCCTTCACCCTGGTCAACTACACCCCCAACTCGGTGGCGGTGTTCAAGCGGAATCCCAACTTCTATGGCGTCAAGCCCCATCTGGACGGATTCGGGCTCCAGTTCTTCCAGAGCCCCGACGCCATGGTCACGGCCATGAAGGCGGGCGAGCTGGACGCGATCGAGCACCTGCCGCCCACCTCCGTGGCCGCGGTCAGGAGCGCCGGGTTCCACGTCTATGTCGGGCCGTCGCTGGAGTTCCGGGATTTCATCTTCAACTCCAACCCGGCCAAGCCCCACCACCGGGAGCTGCTGAACCCGAAGGTGCGGATGGCGTTCGAGTACGCGATCAACCGGCCGGAGATCGTGAAGACCGCCTGGCTCGGCTACGCCAAGCCCGGCAGCACCATTGTCGTCCCCGCGCAGATCACCGACGGCATCCACTGGCATGACGCGGCCATCAAGCCACTGCCGTTCGACCTGGCCAAGGCGAACCAGATCCTCGACTCGCTGGGGTACAAGCGCGGGCCGAACGGGATCCGGGTCGCGGACGGCCACCCCATGTCCTACAAGGTCATCCTCCCGCACTCGGAGACCGGGCCGGGCGACCGCGCGTTCATGATCATCCAGGCGGACCTGCGGCAGATCGGAGTGCAGATCACCGAGCAGCCGATGGACGACACGGCGGCGTCCGATGCGATCGAGGCGCCAGGCACCAAGTACCTGAGCTTCGACCTGGCCATGTGGGACTGGATCCCGAACATCGACCCCGACTTCATCCTGAGCGTGCTCGGCTGCAACCAGTACGGCAGCTGGAGCGACACCGCTTACTGCAACCCCGCCTACGACAAGCTCTACCAGGAGCAGGGCGTCGCGGTGAACCCGCAGAAAAGGCTCCAGATCGTCTACCAGATGCAGCAGATGATCTACAACGCGCGGCCCTACATCGTGCTCACCAACGACGACGAGGTGGACGCGTGGAGCCCGCACTTCGCTGGCATCGTCGAGTCACCGCAGAGCTTCTTCAACTCGCTGTCGCTGCAGAGCCTGGACTCCGCGTACCAGGCCGGGTAACAGGCCTGGATGCATAACGGACGCCGGTGCTGGCCGCCGTGGGCAGCCCGGGGAGCCCTGTCTCCCTCGGCGGTTCGTCGCTCGTCCCGGCGTCCCCGGCCTGCGCGGTCCTGGCCTGTCCGGGCCCGGCCTGCCCGGGCCCGGCGGCCCGGCTGCTGGCCGCCGCGGGTGGCCGGCCGCTGGCCGCGGTGAGGTAGGCGAGGAGCGCGGCGGCCTGGGCCGCGGCCGCGGCCGCCAGTACCAGGGTGACCGAGTGCTGCGCGAGCACGCCAGCAAGGGCCGCGCCGAGCGCCCCGGCGCTGATCTTGAGGCTGGCGGCGGTGGTGAAGATCTGGCCGCGGAGCCCGGGCGGCGCCTCGCGCTGGCGCACGGCGAAGACCGCGGCGAGCTGTGGCCCGTCGGCCAGGCCGGTGACGGCCACCAGGGCGATGATCCAGGCCGCTGCCGTGGCGGAGGCCAGCGCGGCCAGGCCGCAGCAGGCGATGGCGGTGGTGATCACGAAGACGGTGTCGGGCCGCAGCCGCGGCGGCCACCGGGCGGTGGCGGCGGTCGCCAGCAGCGAGGTGGCGGCCAGCACCGGCAGCAGCAGCGCGCCGTGCGCGGCGCCACCGAGATACCGGCTGCCCAGCAGCGGGCAGGCGACGACGAACAGGCCGATCCCGAGGTAGGCGATGGCCGACGCCAGGGTGATGCGCCGCAGCGCAGGCGCCCCGGTGATGGCCGCGGCGCCGGCCCGCAGGTCGCGCCGCAGCGAGACCGGCGCCCGGGTTCCCGCGCGGGTGCGGGCCGGCAGCGAGGCCGCGGCCGGTGCCGCGAGCGCCAGCAGCGCGATCGCGGCGGCCATGGCCCAGCGCGCCGAGGCGGCGCTGGCGATGATGCCCGCCAGCGCCGGGCCGGCCAGGCTGGCGAGGTTGTAGGTCGCCGCGTCGAGCGCGTGCCCCCGGCTGAGCGAGGCTGGCGGGACGACATCGGCCAGCCGGGAGGTCCACCCGCCCGTCAGCGCCGGCGCCATCATCCCGGCCGCGGCCGCGGCGGCGATCAGCAGGGCCACCGGGACATGCCCGATGCTCACCGTGATGACGGCCAGCCCGGCCGCATAGCCGCCCAGCGCGCCGGCCAGCAGCCATCCCGGGCGGGCGGCGCGGTCGAGCATCGCCCCGAGCAGCGGGCCGCCGGCCACCGCCGTGATGGTCAGGCCCGCGTACAGCAGCGACGCGGTCCGCGCCGAGCCGGCCACCGCCAGGCCGAGCAGCAGCAGGGCCGGCGCCGACATCTCGTCGGCCGTGCGGGCGGTGGTGGCGCCGGCGAGATAGGCTAGCGGCCGGTAACGGGCTAGCATATTGAGCACGTTACACCAGGGAGGGTGACGGCATGTCCTGGCCGGATGACCCGGCCGCCGCGGCAGCGGAGCGGGCGGCGGCGCTCACCATCGTGCTGCGCCCCGGCGAACCCGGTGCGCCGGTGGCAGCCGCGGACGTCGCGCAGGTGCTCCGTGAGCACGGGGAACCCGGGCCGATCGAGCTGACCGGCGCCGACATCGCGCAGATGCGCGCGGTAGCGCGCGAACTGCGGGAGGTCTTCGCCGCTCCCGACACCGCGGCCGCCGCCCGCCAGCTCAACCGGCTGCTGTCCGGCGCGGCCGGCCCGCCCCGGCTGAGCGACCACGACGGCACCGCCTGGCACATCCACATCGACCAGGGCGACCAGGCATCCTGGGCGCAGTGGCTGGCCACCTCGTCGGCCATGGCGCTGGCGGCGCTGCTCGCCGGCCGGCAGGCCAGGCCGGGCGGCCTGTGCGCGGCGGAGAACTGCCAGCGGCCCTTCGTCGACCTCGGCAAGGGCGCGCCCCGGCGGTACTGCTCACCGCGGTGCGGCAGCAGGACACGGGTGTCCGCCTTCCGCCGGTCCCGACGCCCGGGTAGCGGCGCTGCGTAGCAGCGTTACGGGCCGGGGGGCGCGAACCAGGGGCTGCCCGGCGGGAACAGGTACCGGTCGGCGACGTGGTTGAGCACCCGCCGGGCCGCCGCCCAGCCAGGCCAGCAGGGCCAGGTCGGCGTCGGTGAGATGGCTGGCGTACTCGCTGCCGGCCAGCAACGGGTCCATGGCACCCACGGTATGCCGTCACCGGGCCCGGGCGCCGCCCGCGCTCCAGCGGCGGCGGCACCGTCAGCGGGGGCGGTCAGTTGCCACGGGAGAAGATCCGCAGGAAGAACAGGAACACGTTCAGCGCGTCGAGGAAGATCGACGCGGCGATCAGCGGCGCGGAGTCGATGTCCCTGGAGCGCCGCAGCCGCTGGAAGTCGAACATGGTCAGGCCCGCGAAGATCACCAGGCCGAGGACCGAGTAGCTCAGGTCGCCGCCCGGGATGTGGACGAAGATCAGCACGATGCCGAACACGATGAGGGCGATGAGCGCCCAGAAGCACAGCCGGGCGACCCCGGACAGGTCCCGCCGGGTCGCGTAGCCGGCCGCACCGAAGCCGGCGATGAACAGTGCGGTGGCGCCGCCGGCCTGCCAGAGCACCTGCGGGCTGACGGTCGCGTAGTAGACCATGGCCGGCGCCATCCCCAGCCCCAGCGCCGTGCCGACCGCCAGCAGCAGGACCACGGTCAGCCCCGTGGACCGGCGCACCGTGAAGTTCATCGCGATCAGGCAGGCGAAGGCGGCGATGAACCACACGATGGCCCACATCTCGGACAGGTTGCGCCCCAGGTAGCAGCCCAGCGCGAAGAAGCCGGTGGTGATCGCGACGTACCCCATCGTCTGCCCGAACAGGGTGCGGGTCCGGTCACGGGGCACCGCCCCGGCGGTGCCCAGGCTCATTGATTCGCTCATGACCTCGTTCTCCTGACGTTCATGGAGCCCGGTGCCGGGGCCCGCTGCCATTCTGCCCAGCGTTCCAAGGATCCGGTATCAGGACGTGGCTATCGGGTCATGGACCCCTTTCATCCCAGCGGGCAGGACCGGGAATGATCGGGATGGGCGGTGGCAGCCGAGGCATGGCAGGGGCTGAGCGCATGATCGAGGCGGTCGTGTTCGACCTGGACGGCGTGATCGTGGATTCCGAGCCGGTGTGGGAGCAGGTGCGCCGGCAGGTGGTCGCCGAGCACGGCGGCCGGTGGGCGCCGGACGCACAGCAGCGGATCATGGGCATGAGCACGGCTGAATGGGCCAGGTACCTCAGCCAGGACCTGGGCGTCGGCCTGCCGCCGGAGACGGTCGCGGCGACGGTCATCGAGCGGATGCGCGCCCGCTACCGCGCCGGGGTCCCGCTCATGCCAGGTGCTGCCGGGGCGGTGCGGGGGCTGGCCGCGCACTGGCCGCTCGGGCTCGCCAGTTCCTCCCCGCCGAGCCTGATCGACGCGGTGCTGGATGGCGCGGGCCTGCGGGAGTGCTTCACGGCCACGCTGTCGACGGAGCAGGTCGCCCGCGGCAAGCCGGCCCCCGACATCTACCTCGCGGTCACCGGCCTGCTGGGCCGCCCGCCGGGGGCGTGCGCGGCGGTCGAGGACTCCACCAACGGGCTGCGGTCGGCGGCGGCCGCGGGACTGCAGGTGATCGCGGTCCCTCACCCGAAGTACCCGCCGGAGCCCGATGCGCTGCGCGCGGCCAGGCGGGTGCTCACCAGCCTGGCGGACCTGACCCCCCCGGTCATCACGGAGCTGCCCGCCAGCTGATCCGGACCGGTCGCGGTGGCCGGCCTCCTAGGGCTGCGCGCGCTCGATCCGGTCCTGGCGCTGCGATCGCATCGGCTCGGCGAGTTCCATGGCGGCGAAGACGGCCGGCCAGTCGCCAGGCCCGTAACCCGTGCCGAGGTCGCAGTGATGCAGCTCGACCTCGACCAGCCGCCGGGTCAGCAGCTCGGCGGCCGGGAAGCGCTGCGAGTCCAAGATCCGCACCGGGAACCGCCAGGCGTCGCCGGGCAGCTGCTTGCTGATTGTGCGGAGCGCCATCGCCGCGGCGGCCAGGTCGGCCATGAGCTCCTGCTGCCGCAGGCCCGCGCCGTGCTCGATGTCGGCGGCCCGTGCCTGCGCGCTGGCGTAGGCGGGCCGGTCCTGCCCGGCCCGGGCCCCGACCAGCAGGTTCCGCATCGCGTCGGCGCCGCGGGCCAGGTGCGCGAGCACGTGCGCCCGGGTCCAGCCCGGCAGCAGCGACGGCGCCCGCAGATCCGGCTCGGCGATGACACGTGCCGTGCCGAGCAGGCGCTGCGTCGCGTGGTCGATCTGGTCGCTCAGCTGGCGTTGCGCGTCGTCCACCCGCTCACTGTAGGCAGGCCGCGGGCGGCGCTGGCCCTGAGGGCTGTGACAGCAGCGCTAACCCGCCAGCCCTTGACCAGCGCCATGGCCGCCCCGGCGATGATCCCGGGCCGGCTGGGGGCCCACCGGCCGGGCAGCCAGTTACAGTGGCCGGGTCGCTGGCAGCCGGGTTCGGTGGGGAGGAGAGTGTGCCGCGCGCCGCGCGTTCTGCATCTCAATCCCCTGAGCGCTGGCGCGCGGTTCGCCGTGACCTGAACCGGCGCCGCCACCTGCTCACCCAGGCGGCCAGCCGGCTCTACCCGGACGCGGCGCGGGTCGGCTCGACCGCGCTGCTGTGCCGCGGGGCGTGGATCCCGCCCCAGCCGCTCGGCCTGGACGAGGTGCAGCTGGCCTGGGTGGAGCGTCCGCCGCCGCCGGCCGTCAGCGGCGGCGAGCCCGCGTCCGCGCACGTGCGGCCGCTGCGCGGCGACGGCACGCGCTACCCGGTCTACACCGGCGCCCTGGCCGCGCTCGACCCGCCGGCGCTGTTCGAGAACAGGCCCAGCTACCGGCTGCTCGCCGCGCGCCTCACGCCTGGGGCGGCCCAGCTCGACCTGGCCGGCGGCCGGTACTTCGACGGCGTGAACGTCAGCGAGGCGCTGGCGCACGAGCTGGCCGCCGCGCGGGCCGCCGCACGGGCCGCTGGCGGTGACCCGCTAGGCGGGTCCGGCCTGCCGCTCCGGGAGCTCGTCGGCGATCCCTGCGATCTTTCCCGGCGCAGCGCGATGTGCGCGGTCACCACCGTCACCCTCCGGCGCACCGCCGGGGGAGAGGCGTCGTTCCTGCTGCACTGGCGCGACGCGGCCAAGGTCACCCATGCGGGCGGCCTCTACCAGGTGATGCCGGTCGGGATCTTCCAGCCCGCCGACGCCAATCCCGCCTCCGTCCGGGCCGACCTGAGCCTGTGGCGGTCGATGGCGCGCGAGTTCAGCGAGGAGCTGCTCGGCACCACCGAGGACTACCGCGACCTCGGCAGCCCGCTGGACTACGGCCGCTGGCCCTTCTACCGTGAGCTGTCCGCCGCCCGCGCCGCGGGGAAAGTGAGCGTGTCCTGCCTCGGCCTGGGCGTGGACCCGCTGACGCTCGCGGTGGACATCCTCGCCGCCGCCGTGTTCGACAGCACCCTGTTCGACGCCCTGTTCGGGGGCCTGGTCGCCGCCAACGCCGAGGGACAGGTGATCGGCGGCAGGGGCACCGGCGGTGCGCCCGGGGTGCCCTTCACGGCCGCCGCCGTCCGCCGGTTCGCCGGCGGCGCCGAGCCCATGCAGGCCGCCGGGGCCGCGGCGCTCCAGCTGGCGTGGCGGCACCGCGCCACCCTGCTGGGCTGAGCCAGCGGCCCTGCCAGGCGAGCTGACGGCCCTGCCGGGCCGAGCCGGGCAGGCCCTGGCCGGCCTCAGCCCAGCAGGCTCTGGCCGGGCTGAGCCGGGCAGGCCTTGCCGGTCTGAACCAGCGCCGGGGCCGGCCCGCTGCCGGGGTCAGACGGCGTGCAGCACCTCTCCGCCGTACACCAGCGGGCCCTCGGGCTGGAACGCGTCGGCGAGCCGGTTGAACTCCTGGAACCCCGGGTCAGCGTCGTGCTCGCTGTGCTGGGCGTGGCTGGGCAGCTCGACGGCGATCACGTACTTGGCGATGTCCTGGCGGTTGTCGGTGCCGAACGCGGCGCGCGAGATCCGGGCGCTGATGAAGGCGCCGCGCGCCTTGTACTCGCGCCAGCGCGGCAGCTCCCGCTCGGCGAACAGGCGCTCGTACTCCGCGGCCTGCTCGGCACGGACATGGATGACGATGACGTCCAGCTCGCTCACGGCTGCTCCCCGGTTGGCCAGATGCTGGTCCTGCTGGTGGGTTCTGCTTGCATCAACCCATTCTCAGGGGCACCCCCGGCGGGCGGATATCGTCGGCAGTCTGGAACATTCCTGACGAAGTGGGCCGTGAGGCAGGGAGGGCCGCAGTGACAGGCGCATACGCTCCGCTGACCGACTTCAGCCGGTGGGCGCGCGGCGACCTGCTGGAGATCGTGCTGCTGGTGCTGGGGGCGATCCTGCTCACCCGGCTGGCGGGATGGGTGCGGGACCGGATCGTGGAGCACATCGACGTCCGCGCACACGAGACCGACGAGCTGGTGCGCTCCGAAGCCGCCAAGCACCGGCACGTCGTCGCGCAGGTCGTCACCTGGTCGGTGCTGGCCGTCATCTACGTCGTCACCGCCGTGCTCATCGTGCAGCGCCTCGGCGTGCCCACCGCGGGGCTGGTCGCGCCCGCCGCCCTGCTCAGCGCCGCACTGGGGTTCGGCCTGCAGCGGTTCGTCCAGGACATCGCCGCCGGGCTGTTCATCACCGGGGAGCGGCAGTACGGCTTCGGCGATGTGGTGACCATCGCGACCTCCGGCGTGACGCAGCCGGTCACCGGCACGGTGGAGGACGTCACGCTCCGGGTCACCCGCCTGCGCTCGGTCAGCGGCGAGGTCATCACCACGCCCAACGGGCAGATCATCCAGGTCACCAACCTGTCCCGCGACTGGGCGCGGGCCGTGATCGACGTGCCGGTCCCGTCCGCCGTCGACGTCAGCCACGTCACCGAGATCCTCCGCCGCGTCGGCGAGGAGGCCTACGGCGACGACCGGCTGCGCAAGATGATGCTCGACCCCCCCACCGTGATGGGCGTGGAGAAGATCGAGGTGGACACGTTCTCGGTGCGGATGGTGGCGCGCACGCTGCCCGGCATCCAGTTCGAGGTGGGCCGTGAGCTGCGGGCGCGGGTCGCGTCGGCCTTCCGCCGGGAAGGGATCAGCGTCTCCGCCGAACTCGACACCGGCCGCGCGCCCGGGAGCACGCCGTGAGCTTCATGGGCGGGCGTCCCCGCACCTCGACCTTCGTGCTGACCGGCCTGTTCCTGGCCGTGCTCGCCCTCTACCTGTGGGTGCGCCCGAACCCCGTGAACACGGCGTCGGGCTCGTCCGGCACCAGCCCGGCATCGGTGGACACCCCGACCCGGTCACCGAGCCCCTCTCCCACGCCGCGGCGCACGCGCCCGTCACCCACGCCGTCCACGGCCAGCCCCTCACCGTCGCTGTCGGCCAGGCCCAGCCCGTCACCGTCGGCCGCGACGCCGACGGCGAGCCCGACGCCGTCCGCCGAGCCCTCCGACACATCCGCCCAGCCTTAAGGCGGCGAGATCGGTGACCGGGAAGTCGTTACTGCCTCCTGCCACGCTGTGGTGAAAGCTGCCGGAGAAGGCACAGCGCGCCTGAGCGCACGCCCAGGGCGCCTGAGTGGACGCGCAGACGGCCTGCGGCAGTTGCGGCAGCCAACCGTGTGGCCCAGGCGGTCACCAGCTGACGGTCCGGTGAGTTCTCACCCGCCGGGTCCCCAGTCCAGGCCTATGCCTGGGGAACACGATCATCATCGCGGTGGGCCGGTGACGGCAGCGCCCGCGGCGGCCGGGCGCGCCTGCGGGCCATGATGGAAAGGATCTGGCTGGCCACGAGCGCGAAGATGATGAGCGCGGCCGCCGCGAGGGACAGCGCGAGGCCGGCTGTGAATCCCGGCGGCCGGTAGCGCCAGGTCACGACGCCGGTGCCGGGCGGGACGTCCACGGCCTGGACCAGCCCGGCCTGGTGGACCGCCAGCGCGGCCGCCGGGCCGCGCCGGGGATGCCAGGTGGCGCTCCAGCCCGGGGCCGCCGCCACCGAGCGGACGACGCGGACACCGTGCGGGGAGGACACCGCGGCCGTGGCCGGCGCGGCGGCCGGGCCGGCCACCAGCCGCACCGACGCGCCCGCGGCCGGCCGGCCGGGCAGTGCCCGCAGGCTCAGCGGGCCCCGGGCGAGCTGGTCGGTGAACACGGCGAAGGAGCCGTCGCGGCCCGCGTATCCCCACCGGGGCGGCACCAGGGCGTTCTGGAGCTGCCCGTCGGCCACGAGCACGTGGCCGTCCGGCTGGGCCACCGACGCCGGGCCGAAACGGACCGGCCTGCTGCCCGCCTGGGCGACCACCGCGACGCCCGTCACCGGGTGAGGCAGGCTGACCGCGAGCCGCGAGCCGCCCGGCGCGCTCACGGGGAACCAGCGCGTCTGGCCAGCAGCGGTCATGAGCCCGATCCGGGTCCCCGCCGCCGCGTCCTGCCCGGCGCGGGTGTCCGGCACCTGCAGCCTCGACACCGCCAGCGGGGTGGCGAAATACCAGGTGGCGCGGTGACCCGCGGCGGCATCGCGCTGGCCGGCCCCGGGTGGCCCGTGGGCGGGCCCGGGCCCCCCGGCGGTGGTGATCAGATAGGCGGGCACGGTGAGCAGGACCGAGGTGTCCAGCTGGTCGAGCGTCCCGTCACCCACGGCCCGCGGGGCGAGCACGTTCTGCCCCACGCCCATGGCCTGGTGCGCCCCGGTCGCCGTTGCGTATGAGCCGTTGACGATGGCCGAATACCCCTGGACCGATGGCGTCCCGGTGATGACGTTGAGGTCGGGCGCGCCGAGCAGCGGCAGCTCCGCGGCATGGATCTGGCCAGGATCGTAGATCGCGAAACGCCCCTGGTATCCGAGGGTCGCGACCGGGCGTGGGGCTGACGCGCGCGCCGCGATCCGGTCACCGGGGGCACCGGCCGGCCCGGCCGCCGTGCCCGCGCCCAGGCCGGGCAGGACCGCGACCACCGCGAGCAGCGTGAAGACGACCAGATCGGCCGCGACCAGGCAGCCGAGCCAGCGCGACCGTGGTCGCGGATCGAGATGCCGTCCGAAGATCACGAACGCGATCGCCCCGGCGCCGATCAGCGCGTACGGGAGGAGCCACGGCTGGAGGCGGCCGTCGGCGCTGGCGGCGGCCGGGCCCGCCCGCAGCCAGTGGAGCAGGCCCGTGCCCCAGGCCAGGCCCGCGGCGACGACGGCGATCACGGCGAGCGGGGGCACGGCAGCCAGCACCGTCTCCAGGTCCAGCCGGCGCCTGCCGCTGGCCGGCCGGGGCCGCCGGCTCCTGCCGCCGGCCGGGTCGTCGGCCCAGTAGGCGAGCAGCACGGCCAGCGCCAGGTCCGCCACCAGGATGTTGCGGCTCTGCAGCCGCTGGCCGCCGAACAGGGGCAGGTGGACGAGCAGCCGCCCGGCCGGGGTGTTGCCCCCGAGCGCGAGGACCACCCCGGTGAGCGCCATGAAGTGCCACACGACCCACTCGGGCAGCCGCGGCCGCAGCCGGACCCGGGCCAGCATGGCGGCCGCGGCGACGAGCGGGAGGATCCCGACGTAGCCGGTCACCTCGGCCAGGTTGTAGTTCGCGAAGTATGCGGGCTGGCCGAACGAGCCGGAGCCGCCCAGCAGGTCGGGCACCAGCATCAGCAGCAGCCACCGGTGCGGGAGCGAGCCCGAGTTGAACAGCGCGGCCGAGCTCGCACCGCGCTGGGAGGTGCCGATGACGGCCAGGCCAGGCAGCCACTGGACCGCGCCGAGGCACACGCCGACCGCCAGGCCCGCGGCCACGGAGACGGCCGCTGGGCCGCACCGGCGGCCCAGCCGCGCGATCCGCCAGGCCGCGTAGATGACCACGATCACGCAGGCGTCGTCGATGGCGCGCGGCTCGCCCGCGAGGATCACCAGGCCCATCGCCACGGCCAGGACGCCGGTCCAGCGCAGGCGGGAAGCGGCGGTCCGGTCCTGGGTGAGCCGGAGCACGGCCAGCAGCTGCACCGGCACCCAGCTCATGCCGGCGACCAGCCCGAAGTGGGCCACCTGGGCCGGCATGGCCCCGGCGAAGGCGAACGAGAGCGCCCCGAGGACGGCCGGCAGGCTCGCCAGGCGAAGTGCCCGCAGGAAGGCGAACATGCCGAGCCCGGCCACCGCCCAGGTGACGATCATGTTGAGCGTCCACGCGGCGGTGGCGGGCGCGATGGCGAACAGCAGCGTGAACGGGTAGGCGGCCCCGGCGTTCCAGCCCGCCAGCAGGGGCGCGCCGCTCCAGATGTAGGGGTCATACAGCGGTAGCTGGCCGCTGCGGAGCTGCTGCCCGGCGAGCACCCGCAGCGGGAAGTTCTGGGTCAGGTCGTCGCCGGGCAGCACCGCGTGCCCGAGCAGCGCCGGGACCCCGAAGACCAGGACCGGCAGCGCGAGCAGGATGGCGACGGCCACGGCGTCGCCCGGGCGGCGCCGGACCACAGGCGCGCCGGGCACCTGCGGTGGTGCCGCCGACGGTGGCGGCTCAGGCCTGATCATGAGCACTCTTGCGGCAGAAGCTGAAGGGACACTGTGGACCCTAACGGCCCGGCGGCGGCCAAAGTGCCGTGGCGGGCGTGGATCTCCCGGTCATCGCGGACGAAGGTCCCGCCGGGCGCCGGCCTTCGCACCTGGCCGGCGGCCCCCGGCGGGAAGTCGGCTGGTGGTACCGGCGGCAGGACCGGCCGCCAGCCCGGGAGGAAACCATGGACATTCTCCCGCTGGCCGCTGGGCGCCCACCCGGGCCGGGGCCGCTGACCGCAGAGGAGATCGCGGCCTACGCCGTCGCGGCGGCGGTCTGGGCCCCCTCGGTGCACAACACCCAGCCGTGGTGGTTCAGCGCCGACGGGCAGGAACTCAGCCTGCACGCCGACGCCGGGCGGCAGCTGATGGTGGCCGACCCGCGCGGCCGCGAGATGATGATCAGCTGCGGCGCGGCGCTGTTCACCGCCCGGCTGGCGCTGCGCTCGCTCGGCTACATTCCCCACACGTCCGTTCTGCCTGATCCGGGCCGGCCGTTGCTGGTCGCCCGGGTGAGCTGGCAGCGGCGGGCGGCGGCGGCCGGGTTCGAGCAGCGGCTCTTCGGCCAGGTGCTGCTGCGGCGGACCCACCGTGGCGGATTCGACCCGCTGCCGCTGGCGCCGGAGCTGGTGACGGTGCTGCAGGCGGGCGCCGAGCGGGACGGGGCGGCGCTGCGCGTCATCGGCGGCGAGGGGAGCCGGGCGGCGCTCGCCGCGGCCGTCGAAACGGCCGAGCACGCGCTGCGGCTGGACAGCGCGTACGCCCGGGAACTGGCCAGCTGGGCGCCCCCGCCGGGCAGCGGCCGGCGCGACGGGGTGCCGGGCACCGCCTACCCGGCGCGGCCCGAGCGCACCCTCCCGTTCTTCCCCGGCCGTGACTTCGCCCACGGCCACCGCTGGGGTACCGCCGTGGCCGCCCCGCCGGCGGCGCCCCGGTCCGCCGGGGTTGCCTGCCTGCTGACGACCGCCCGCGACCGCCCGGTGGACTGGGTGAACGCCGGGCAGGCGCTGCAGCGGACGCTGCTGACCGCCGCCACCTGCGGCGTGGCGGCGGCGCTGCACAGCCAGCCGCTCGAGCGTGCGAGGCTGCGCGAGTTCATCCGCACGAACCTGGCCGATGGCAGCTACCCGCAGCTGGTGCTCCGGCTGGGGACGGTCATCCAGACCGCGGTCAGCGTCCGGCGCTCGCCCGCCAGCGTCCTGTTCGCGAGCGGCGGCGAGCACCTCAGCATCAGTGATGCATAACGAGCTGGCGCCAGATCGGCGCCGTCAGGCAGGTCGGGCCGCCGTCGCCCTTGAGGGAGATCTCCGAGCCGTCGTACCCGTGCACCTCACAGCCGGCCGCCTCGAGCGCGGCGCGGGTCCGCGGGTTGCCGTTCAGCATGATCACCCGCCGTGGCCCGACCGCCAGGACGTTGCACCCCATCGTCTCGTATTCGGCGTCGTCGACGGCCACCACGCCGATCCCCCGCTCGGCCAGCGCTTCCATGAGCGCGACCGGCGCCAGCGGCGGGTAGACGACGGCGAGGTCGCCGTCGACCGGTGAGATCAGCGACATCAGGTGCAGCACGTGCCCAGGCCCGCGGTCGTGCGGCAGGTCGACCGGCTCCAGGCTGGTGCCCTCGGCCGCGAGGATCTGCCCGAGCTGGCGCAGGCCCTCGGCGTTGGTGCGGTAGCTGCGCCCGCCGAGCATGGTGCGCTCGTCCAGCCAGATGAAGTCGCCGCCATCCGCCCGCGCGGACCCGGACAGCCGCCCCGCCACCGGGACGCCCGCGTCCGCCAGCGCGGCGCCCAGCAGCGGCGGCTCGGCCGCCCGGGCGGGCTTGGCCATCTGGAACAGCACCGCGCCAGCGCCGGTCACCAGCCCCGGATCCCGGACATAGGTGGCGTCGACCAGGCCGCCCGCGGCTGGCGCGACCTCGACCTCGCAGCCCAGGTCGGTGAGCAGCTGGCCGAACGCCTCGTGCTGACGGGCCAGCAGGCCGGCCTCGGGCGGCCGCCACTGTGCGGCGGCGAAGTCGCCGGTGACGGACGGGCGGCGGACCAGGACCCGGCGCAGCGGAGCGGACATCGACCGCACCCCGAACCGCGGCCTCGCGGCCGTCGTGTCCCCGGCTGCCCCGGCAGCGCCTCCAATGGTCATGCGGCTCCAGCCTGTCGTTCCCGGCTCGTCCCATGATGCCCCAAGCTCCGCGCGATGCCCTGCGCGCGGGAACTGGCCCACGGGCCGCCGTTACGAGACCTGCGCGAACCCGCGCGAGACCCGCTCTTGTCAGTCGAGTGGCTGGTGGCCGATGGCCGGCGGCTCACGGCCCGCGAGCAGCCAGCCGCCCGCGGCCGCGATGAGCGGCATGCCGACGAGGATGAGCAGCAGGTTCCCAGTGGGGATGCTGGACAGCTCGGAAAGGTTCTCCAGGTGGTTGTCCCATGAATAGCCGATGGCGGCGGCGTAGGCGGCCGCCGTGCCGACCACCGCGCCGGTCAGGCCGAGGGCGGCGGCGGTCACGGCGGTGAGCGAGCGGCGGCTCCAGCCACTCGCCCCGGTGGCGGTCAGGGTGCGCAGGTCGCTGGCGCTTTCGCTGCGGATGAGGCCGACGCTCATGGCCAGCACGCCCAGCGCGAGGACGATGCCGAAGACGGTGGCCCAGTTGATGATCTCCGACGACGCCGGGATGCTGGACTTGGTCTCGATGGTCATGCCCGCCGCGGCCGCCGTCAGCCTGGCACTGGTGATCTGGCCCGCGGTGGGAGGGCTGGGGGTCTGGATGAGCCAGCCCTGCGTGACGGGGTGCAGGCCGAGCGTGCGGATGGCGTGCTCGGTGATCACGGTGTTGGGCGCCGAGGTGCCGGGCGGCAGGGCGCTGACCTCCTGGATCACCGGGTTGGCCAGGCAGTCGCTCTTCGGGCACGGGAAGGACGGCGTGCCGGAACCGTGGCCGCCTGGCCCGCTCGGGCCAAAGTAGTTGCCGTAGACGAGCTGCATGCGGGAGATGCCCGACAGCCCGGGCCGCATCGTGAGGACGTCGGCGGCGGGATCGATCTGGGAGGCCTTGATGCCGTAGGCCCGCAGCAACTGCGGCGTGGCCACGTAGACCGGGCCGGTGAACTGCCGCCCGGCCGCGGCGTGCTGCAGGCTGGCGCTCGTCCCGTCGAGCTGGACGATGTCGTGCGAGCCGAGCGCGGCGGCGATGCCGCGTGCGGTACTGGCCCACGACTGCGGCTTGCTCCCCGTCACCGGCCCGCTGCCCGGCTCAGTGCCTGGTCCGCCCTGCCCGCCTGGCCCGCTCCACGTGTAGACGATGAGCTGGTCCGATGCCAGGTTCGGCCCGGCGTAGTCGAGCACATTGCCGAAGCGCTGCGCCGACAGGATGCAGATGAGGGCGGCGATCAGCACGCCGAGGCTGATGGCCGCCAGCGCCGAGCCCGCCCGGGCCCGGTAGCGGGCCAGGTCGCGCAGGGCGAGGCGGACCGTGACCGGGGCTCGCCGCCCGAGCCTGGCCAGCGCCGTCAGGCACATCGGGGCCAGCAGGATCACCGCCGCGATGAGGGCGATGAGTCCGAACACCAGCTCGCGTGCCCCGCCACCGTTGCCGTTGCTCTTGCCCGAGAAGACGAACAGGGCGACGGCGATGACCAGGGCGATGACACCGGGCAGGGCCGAGCGGTGTACCTGTTTCGGGGGCGCGGGCCGGCCGGACAGGGCCGTGACGACCGGGACCCGGGTGATGGCGCGGGCCGGCCGGGCGGCGGCGAAGAAGGTGGCCACCACGGCCAGGGCCATCGCCGGGCCGATGACCACCCACGGCAGCTGGAACGGGCCGATCGTGTGGTGGGCGTCGGCCTCGACGCGCGGCCGGTAGGCCAGCCAGGCGGCCAGGCCCACCGCGGCCCCGATCAGTGTGCCGGTCACGCCCACCAGGAGGCCGTTGGCCCGGACGACGAGCCGGATGTTCGTGTCCGCGGCGCCCTGCGCGCCGAGCATCCCGAGCGAGCGCAGCCGGCGCTGCGCCAGCACCGTGAACCCGCCCACCGACACCAGGGCTATGAGGAGCATCCCGAGCGTGGCCAGTGCGAGCACGATGGTCTCGGGGTTGAGCGCGTTGGCCGACCGCCTGGCCGATGAGGTCTGGACGTTCGGCCCGATAGCTGTGGCCCTTACTCCCCGGGCGTCGAACAGCACAGTGACCTGGGTCGGCGAGCGGACCTGGCCCGGCACGACGAGGGCGAACTCGTCGAGCAGATTCTCGGGGTTGGAGACGATGCCGGTGACGCGCCGGGCGGTGCCGCCGGCGTGCCACACGTCACCGATCTTGAGGTTGAAGGCGGATGCCACGCCGCTGGTCACGGCCACCTCGCCGGGGCCGGCCGGGAAGTGCCCGGCGGTCAGCGAGAGCAGCGGCTGCCCGAACGGGCCGTGCGGATTCTGGGCGCGCAGCTCATAGCTGCTGATCGAGCCGGGGATGGCGACGGCCTGGTTCTCGATGACGTCGACGCGGCCGAAGCGCTGCCGCAGCGCCGCGATCTGGGCGGCCAGGTGCGGATCCGGTGTCTGGAACGTGGCGAGGTCGGTGGCGGTGCCGAAGCCCGCGTTGGCCTGGGGCGGTGTGTCGGCGGCCACCGCCGCCCCGACGACCGTGGCGGCCACCGCGACGACGATGAGCGCCAGGACCAGCAGCTGCTGGCGCCACTCGCGGCGGAACTGCCGCCAGGCCCAGCGGGTCACCGCCCGGCGGGCGGGACCGCCGCCGTTGCCGGTTTCCGCTGCGGCCGGGCGCTCGCGCAGCGCCGTGCTCATTGGGCCGGCCCGGGCGCGAGCAGCGATTCGGGGCCGGGCGGCGGCGAGGTCTGGTCCACGACGCGCCCGTCCCGCAGGAACACGACCCGGTCGGCCCACGAGGCCAGCTGCGCGTCGTGGGTGACCACCACCGCCGCGACGCCCCGCTTGCACGCGGCGTGGATCAGCCGCATCACCTCTTCGGCGTTGACCGAGTCCAGCGCCCCCGACGGCTCGTCGGCCAGCAGCAGCCGGCGGTCCCCGACCACCGCCCGGGCGATCGCCACCCGCTGCCGTTCCCCGCCGGACAGCTCGCCGGGGAACCGGCCGGCCCGCCCGGCCAGGCCGAGCTCGTCCAGGGCCCGCATCCCGGTGGCACGGGCCTTCCTGGCGGTCACCCCGTCGAGCTCCAGCGGCAGCGCGACGTTCTCCGCCGCGGTGAGCCCGGGCAGCAGGTTGAAGTCCTGGAACACGTAACCGATCGAGCGGCGCCGCAGCCGGGCCTTGGCGTTGCGGGACATCCCCGCCAGCGCCCGGCCGCCGACCAGCACCTCGCCGCTGGTCGGCTCCTCCAGGCTCCCGGCGATGGTCAGCAGGGTGCTCTTGCCCGACCCGCTGGGGCCCATCACCGCCACCATCGCCCCGTCGTCGAGCGACAGGTCCACCTCGGCCAGCGCGTGCACCTCGGCCGCGCCCTTACCGTAGGTCTTCGACACCCCGCGCAGTTCCAGTGCGCTCACCGTCGTACCCCCGTCCTGGGCCGCAGCCGCGGCAGCGGCCACGGCGCGGGCTCCGGCGTTTCCACCGCGGCACGCTTGAGGCGGCCGTCGGCGGAGTCCAGCCACCTGATCACCGAGTCGAGCCGGAACAGCTCCGCGTCGACCACCAGCGCCAGCCCCAGGTCGGACTCGGCCTCGTCCTCCTTCAGCCGGGTCCACTGCTGCATCAGCTCCACCAGGTACCGGCGGTGCACCTGGATCACCGCGTGCACGTCGGTGCCCGGCACCCGCAGCGCCACCAGCACCTTCATGACCAGCTCGTCGCGGGGCGGCGAACTCAGGTCCGGCGGTGTGCGCAGCCAGCCGGCCAGTTCCTCCTGGCCGGCCCCGGTGATCCGGAAGCCCTTCTGCGGGCCCTCATCCCCGGCGCCGTCGGACTCGATCAGCCCGTCGCGCTCGAGCCGCTGCAGCGTTGTGTACACCTGGCCGACGTTCAGCGGCCAGACCTCGCCGGTTCGCGCCTCGAATTCCTCGCGGAGCTGCAGGCCGTACTTGGGCCCTTCGCTGAGCAGTGCCAGCAGGGCGTGCCGGACGCTCATGGCGATATCCCGTCCAGTATCATGCAAAGTATGATACTGAGTATATAGGTCGCTGTCGAGCCAGGCTCTGGCGTGGTGCGGCACAGCCCGGTCACCGTGCGGCGAAAGCTCGTGACCAGCGGAAACGGGTTGGCCAGGAGCGGGCCCGGTCAGCGGGGGCCGGGCCCGGCCGGGCTGGGCGGGGCTCCGGTCAGCCCGGCAGGCCGGTCAGCGGACGGGCCCGGGTCATGCGGCGGGGTGTGCAGGCCGGCAGGCCGGGCAGGCCGGGGCCAGGCGGTGAGATGTGCGGGCCGGCCGGTGGCGAGCTGACGGAGGGCCGGGTGCCCGCCGCAGCGGGTCAGCCAGGCGTCAGGCGGCCAGCCCAGTGACGCGGACCGCCGTCAGCACCCGTCGTAGGCCGTCCAGTTGGACGCGCCACCCGCGGCGATGGCGTTGTCGAATATCTGGTCCTGGTATGCGGGGCCGGCGACGCCGAACTCGCTGGCCGCACCGCCGTATGTTTCCCAGGTGCCGAGCAGGAACTGGTACGCCCCGCCGCCGTTGCCGGGCCCCCAGGCGTAGCTGCCGCCCTCTTCGGCATTGCGGATGCAGACCCCCAGCGCAGAGTCGGCGGCGTCCCCGCCGCTGACCGGTGGCGGTGGCGCCGCGCTCGGCGCCGGTGCTGCTGCCGCTGCCTGGTGGGCCTGGTGGGCCTGCTGGGCCGCCTGCTGCGCGCGCTCCGCGCGCTTGGCAGCCAGCTTCGCCTTGCCGGCCTTCCCGGCGCCGACGTCGCTGCGGACGACCGTGGTCACCCGGTCGCCGGTGAAGGCCGTCCCGGTACCGACCACCGCCATCGCGTCGTGTGAGGACGCGGGCACCGCGGATCCGCCGTGCAGGGCCACGAAGGCCGCTGCCGCGGTGGCGAGCGTCGCCGCGGCCACCACTGGCACCACTACCGGTGCCCGGAGCCTGATGGGTGTCTTGGGCTTGGCGTGACGGCTGGCCACGATCCCGGCCGGCACCCCGGCCGGCGCTAGTACTCGTGCCCCCGCCGGCGCCAGTACCGGTGCCCGGAGCCTGACGGCAGGCGTCTTGGGCTTGGCATGACGGGCCGCTGCGGGCATCCCGCTCCTGTCCGCGAGACCTCGCGTCCACCCGGCGAGCCGACGCCTGCTGGCGTCAGGTGGCACGGGGGACGCCTGTCCTGGGGGAACCTACTTGAGCCACGGCGGCCTGCGCGTGAAAACGCGAGAATAGGTTGCTGGCCAGGGGAAACTCTGCTAACGGCGGGTAGTTGGGCCGGAACCGACAGCAGTATCAGGCCAGCCGCTCCGGTCGGTGCCCGGTCCCGTGCACACGGTGATCGCGTCCGTGGCCGTCGCCTCTCAGCAGGCCGCCGGCGCCGGTGAGCCGCCGCCGAGCGGGCTCACGGCCCCGATGTGCTGGTCAGTTACAGTGGCTGGATGCCGGGGCCGCGCCGAGCTCAGCATGTCCACCCGGACGTGATACTCGCCGTGCTGTCGCTGTCGGCCCTGGTGTACGCGGTCCTGAGTTCGGCGGTGATCCCGGCGCTGCCGACGATCCAGCACAGCCTGCATGCCAGCGAGACGGGCGTCACCTGGCTGCTGACCGGGTTCCTGCTCTCGGCCTCGGTCGGCACGGCGATCATCGGCAAGCTCGGCGACATGTACGGCAAGCAGCGGCTATTGGTGTGGACGCTGCTGGTCCTCGCCGCCGGGACCCTGCTCGCGGCGATGGCCAGCACGCTGCCGGTGCTGATCGTGGCCCGGGTCGTCCAGGGCGTGGCGGGCGGTATCTTCCCGCTCTCGTTCGCGATCGTCCGGGACGAGTTTCCCGCCGACCGGGTCGCGGGGAGCATCGGCCTGATGTCCGCCATCCTTGGGGTCGGAGGCGGGCTCGGGCTGGTCGTCGGCGGCCTGATCGACGAGCACCTGAGCTGGCACTGGCTGTTCTGGATTCCGCTGCCGATCATGGTCCTCGCGGCCGCCTGCACCTGGCGCTACATCCCCGAGTCCCAGGTCCGCTCGCCAGGCCGGGTCAACTGGGCCGCGGCGGTGCTGATGACCACCGGCATCTCCGGCGTGCTCATCGCGATCGCCCAGACCACGGTCTGGGGCTGGACAAGCCCGGCCACGCTGGCGCTGCTGGCGTCCGGCCTGGCCGTGTGCGGGCTGTGGATCGGCGTGGAACTGCGCAGCAGCAATCCGCTGATCGACATGACGATGATGCGGGTCCGCGGGGTATGGACCGCGAACCTGGCGGCCTTCCTGCTCGGTGCGGGGCTGTACTCCTGTTTCCTGCTGCTGCCGCAGTTCGCCCAGCTGCCGAGGAGCACCGGCTTTGGCTATGGGGCGTCGGTCGTGGCAGCGGGCCTGTTCCTGCTGCCGTGCGCGCTCGGCATGGGCGTGCTGGGCTCAATGGCGGGCCGGGTCCAGCGGCGCTTCGGGTCACGGCGCGCGCTGATAGCCGGTGCGGCCGTCAGCGCCGCCGCCTGCGGCTGGCTGGCGGTCACCAGCCGGCATCCGTACGACATGCTGCTCAGTTCCACGCTGCTGGGGGTCGGGATCGGGCTGGCGTTCGCGGCCCTCGGCAACCTGATCGTCCAGGCCGTTCCGGCCCAGCAGACCGGCGTCGCCAGCGGGATGAACACCGTGCTCCGCACGCTCGGCGGGGCGGTGGGGGGCCAGTTCGCGGCGACGTTGGTCGCCGCGAACACGCTGCGCGGCCTGCCGGCGCTGACCGGGTTCACCCAGACGTTCGCGATGTCAGCGTTGTTCCTGGCCGGCTGCCTCGCGGCGGGCCTGCTGATCCCCGCCCGGGCGCCGGCGGTAACGGCGCTGCAGCCCGCGGCCACCCCCGACGCGGGGTAGCAGCCACCGGGGCGGCCGGGCCGTGCCAGCATGATGTAAAAGGGCTTATATAAGCACATCCGCGCGCACCGGCGATCATGCCAAACGAGCTGCGCCACCGCCGCCCCAGCGCGGCCCGGCCGCCTGCCGGGAGCCGGATCACACAGACGGCTGCGGCGGAGCTGCGGTACGGCGGGAGGCAGTTGCCCGGCGGCGCCTGTGGGGCGGGTCATCGGGCGCCGGGCTGGTCGCGGCCAGCGGCAGCCGGGACGGGGGCTTGACCTCGGCCAGCCGGAGGTAGGTCACCAGCCGCTGCCCGCCGCGGGTGGACAGGCTGGCCAGCACCTGCTGGAGCTCGGCGACGTCGCGGGCCACCACGCTGAGCAGGTAGTCCATTTCCCCGGCGACGTTGTCCGCCGCGATGATCTGGGGCAGCGTCCGGATGTGGTCGTCGAAGACGCGGCTCGAACGCGGGTCATGACGGCTGAGGGTGGCTGTCACATACACCTGCAGCGGGAACCCTGCGGCGGCGGGGTCGAGCTGGGCGCTGATGACGCGGATGACGCCCGACTCCTTGAGCCTCCGCACCCGGTGGAGGGTCGCCGCCGGGGACAGCCCGGTAAGGCGCGCGAGCTCGACGTTCGTGCGGTCCGCGTCGGCCTGCAGCGCGGTCAGCAGCTTTACGTCAACTTCATCAAGATCAACAGCCATCTTGCTAAATATTATTTTGCATCAGCGACCAACTGGCAAATTCTGTGCATACGGCCAGGTAGGCATGACTACATGAACATCGACCGTCGCCGTGCCGTCGCCGCGCTCACAGCCGCCGGGCTGCTGTGGGGGACCACCGTGCCGCTGTCCAAGCTGGCGCTGGGCTGGCTCCCGCCGGGCTGGCTCACCGTCGCGCGCTTCGGCCTGGCCGCCGTCATTCTCCTCGCGGCCGCCCGCCGCCGGCTGCGCGGCGCCTGCACCCTGCCGGTGCTGGCCTCCGGCGCGGCCGGGTACGGCGGCTCGGTGGTGGTGCAGAACGCCGGCATCACCCGGACCAGCGTCAGTCACGCGGCGCTGCTGGTTGGCGCCGTGCCGGTACTCGTCGCCGTCATCGCGGCGCTCTGGCAGCACACCGTGGCGCGCCCGGTGGCCTGGGTGGGATTCGCGGTGTCGCTGGCTGGCGTCGGCCTTGTCACCGGCGGCCAGGGCGGCGGCGCGACGGCGGGCGGCGATGGCCTGGTGCTCGCGTCGCTGCTGTTGTCGGCCACGTTCACGGTGGGGCAGGTCCGGCTGCTGCGCGGGCGCGACCCGGTCGCGGTGACCGCGGTGCAGTTCCTGGGCGCTGCCCTGGCGGTGCTGCCGTTCGCGGTGGCCACCGAGGGCATGCCCGCCGCCCCCGGCGGCCCGGGCGTGGTCCTGGCCGCCGCCGCCCTGGTGGCCGGTGGCACCCTGCTGCCCTTCACGCTGTTCGCCTACGCGCAGAGCAGGGTGTCCGCCGAGGTGGCCGCGGCCTTCTTCAACCTGGAGCCGCTCGTCGGCGCCGTGGCGGGCGTGGCCGTCTTCGGCGACCCGGCCGGCCTCCGGCAGCTCGCCGGTGGCACGGCCATCCTGGGGGGCATCGCCCTGAGCGGCCTCCCGCTGCTCGTCACCGGCCGGCGCCGCCCCGCCCAGCCGGTCACCGGACGGTATAGCGGGCCGCGGGAGGCCGGCCACGAGCAGCGGCAGCTGGCCGGCAACGGGCGGCGGCAGCTGGCCACTGACGGGTGGCGGCAGCCAGCCACCCGTGGGCAGTGGCCGCCCGCCGCGGTCGCGGAGCCCGCCACGGTCGCAGAGCCTGCCACGGTCGCAGAGCCTGCCACGGTCGCAGAGCCCGCCACGGCGTGGTGCGCCCTGGCCCGCCCTTCCCGGGCTCTGGCCGGCACCCATCGCGACCGTGCCGGGCGCGGCGCAGCCGGACGGGGCTGCTGGGCCGGGCGGCGACGATCTGCGGGTCGCGCCGGGCCCAGCCGCTGTTCCCTCGCGGAGGGTGCCCTCCGCGGCACGGGCCGGCCGGCCCGTGGTACCGGCTGGGCCCGGCACCACCGCGCCGCAGGGCTAGGGCATGAGCTGGATTTTCCGGCCCTGGCCGGCGCGGAACGCGGCCAGGGCCTCCGGGGTACCGGCCGAGCGGCAGCCGGTGGCTGATGAAGATCTCCGGGTCGAGCAGGCCGTCCGCGAACAGCTCGGCGGCCCGCTCGAGCCGTGCCGGGCTGGCCTCACGCTCTTTCCTCGGCGTATCCGGGCGCGTCGGCGGGGACCTCGGCGGAGTCGGCCAGCCGCAGCTTGCGCCGGGCCCGCTCATAGAACGTGGTGCGGCCCAGGCGGACGACGTGGGCGGCGCCGGGACGCGGCCGCAGCTGGATCTCGTCGCCGACGTCGACGTTCACGGCAAGCTGCCCGTCGACCTCGACGGCGAGCCGCCCGCTGCCGGGCAGGATCTCCAGCGCCAGGCTGTCGTGGACCGAGAGCACCAGCCCGCGGTTGTAGGCCGAATGCGGCGCGGCCGGGGTGACCAGCAGGGCCTCGACCGCGGGGCTCACGATCGGCCCGCCCGCGGAGAAGCTGTAGGCGGTCGAGCCGGTCGGGGTGGCGACCACGACCGCGTCGGCCGCGTAACTGACGAACGGGTGCCCGGCGGCCCGCACCGCGACCACGGCGGTCGGCTGGCCGGGGAAGCGGACGACGGCCACGTCGTTGAAGGCGGTGACAACCTGGCCGCTGATGACGGCGTCTACCGCCAGGCGGGGCTCGATCGTGAACTCGTGATTATCGATCGCGGTCAGCGCGGCGGGCAGGTCGGGCACGTCCACCTCGGCCAGGAAACCCAGCTTGCCGAGGTTCACCCCGAGCACCGGGGCGCGCTGCCGGTCGGCCAGCCGCATGGCGCGCAGCATCGTGCCGTCCCCGCCGAGGCTGACGACCAGGTCTGCCCGCTGGCCGATCTCGGCGGCCGGGACCGCGACCGCGGCGCAGTTCAGCCGCTCGACCTCAGCGTTGATGCCCAGTACCTCCGCGCCCTTGCTCGCGGCCCAGTCCAGGACGGCGGTCACCGCCTCGGCGGAATCCCGCTCCGGGTGCAGCACCAAGCCGATGGCATCCATCTAGCGCCGTCCTGCCGCTGATGGCCAGCCGGCCGGTACCGGGCCGTGCCCGCCCCGCGTATGGCCGGCGAGGGAGCCTGGCCCGCTGGGGCCGGGCCGTTCCGTGCGCGGACGGCAGCTGAGCATGTCCCCAAGTTACCTGGCTGGCATGGCGTGCGCCGATGGGTTCGCGCGCCGGTGGCAGACTTGGCTCATGCCAGATCGGCCAGCACCGGATCGCCCGGCCCGCAGCTGGCCGGCGGCCGCGGAGATCCTGGCCGGACGGGATCCTGTCCTGCACCGGCTGGTCGCCGAGGCCGGTCCGCCGAAGGTCCGCCCGCCCTCGGAGACCCATTTCCAGGCGCTGGTCCGCGCGGTGCTCTACCAGCAGCTGGCCGGCCCGGCGGCAGCGGCCATCCATGGGCGCCTGATCGCCGCGCTCGGTGATGAGGTCACGCCCGAACGGGTGCTGTCACTGCCGGACGGCGCGCTCCGTGCCGTCGGCCTGTCCGCCAACAAGGCAGCCTCCCTGCGGGATCTGGCCGCCAAGGTGCTGGACGGGACGGTCGTGCTCGACCCGCCCGGGCTGCGTGGCGAGAGCGACGCCGAGGTGATGGCCCGGCTCACCGCGGTCCGTGGGATCGGAAAATGGACCGCGGAGATGTTCCTGATGTTCCAGCTGCGGCGGCTGGATGTGTGGCCGACGGGCGATCTCGGCGTCCGGAAGGGGTTCGGGCTGGCGTGGGAGATACCGACGCCGACGGTGAAGCAGCTCGAGCCGCTCGGCGATCCGTACCGGCCGTACCGCTCGGTGGTGGCCTGGTACTGCTGGCGGGCGGCCGAGATCTACGGCGGCACCGCGGACAGCGCCCTCACCCGCTAGACCGCTGGAACACGTGCGTGGACCCGGCCGGGCCGCGCCGCGCGTGAGCCCTCTCCGCCCCCGCGCCCCCGTGAGCCCCGCGCTCCCGTGCCGCGTGTGAGCCCCGCGCCCCCGTGCCGAGCGTGAGCCCCGGGCGGCTGTTAGCTCCGCCAGTGGTCGGGATACCCGGACTGCTGGCCGCGGCGCATCCGCCGGTGGAACCGGCCCGCGGTGAAGAGCCCGGCCAGGCAGGCAACCAGCCAGAAGACCAGCAGCACCTTGAAGAACGCGAACAGCACCCAGCCGCCGCTGGAGATCAGCAGTGCCCCGAGCAGCGCGAGCATCATCAGCGGCAAGACCCGGGGGCCCCGGTGGCGGGCGATCCAGGGCGGCCCGGCCCACTGCGGATGCTGCGCCGCCCGCGGCGGGACGGGCGCGGGCTCGGGCAGGTCGGCCATCACGGGGCGCAGGTCACCGAAGGTCTTCGCGTTCAGCGCCGCCGAGACCCGTTCGTCCAGCTCGTCCTGGGTGAGCCGGCCCGCCGCGAAATGCTCGCGCAGCCGGACGGTAACGCGGTCCCGGTCGGCGTCGGAAACACGGATCCGGTCGTCCATTGCTTTGTCTCGCCTTCTACTGTTCGTCCTGCTGTTCGTCCTGCTCGCCACGCTCCTCGCCGGCCAGGATCTGGTACATCCTGCTCCGGGTCTGTTCCAGCAGCTGCTCGGCGGCGTGGATCTGGTCGGGTGTGCCCGCGTGGGCCATCTGCACGATGCTGCCGCCCAGCCGGGCGGCCTGGATGAACAGGCTGGGTACCTCCCCGGCCTCGTCGCCGGCCATCGACTCCCACGCCGCGCGTGCGGTCTTGGGGTTCTCCTCGATGTGCCGCCGGCCGGCGTCGGTGAGGCTGAAGGTCCGCCGGCCGGCCGACTCCTCGGCCTCGATCAGGCCCTCGTCGGCGAGCTGCTGCAGGGCCGGGTAGACCGCGCCGGGGCTGGGCCGCCAGGCACCGCCGCTGCGTTCCTCGATCTCGGACATGATCTGGTACCCGTTGCGCGGGCCCTCGCGCAGCAGGGCCAGGATCGCGGCGCGCACGTCACCCCGCCCGGCCTTCGGCCCGCGCGGGGCGCCGGGTGGGCCGGGCCACCATCCGCCCCACGGGCCGCCGAAGCCACCGGGGCCGCCGCCCCGCCACTCCCGGGAGCCTCGCGGCTGCCCGAAGCCGCGGTCCCACAGTCCGCCCCGCCAGCCTGGCCCGGGCCTGCCGGACATCGTGCGGAAGGGGTCGAGGATCTGGCCCAGCAAACCGCCCAGGCAGCTGAAAGACTCAAAGAAGCGGGGATCGAAGTCCCCCGCCGGTGCATCTGCCGACGTCATCGCGCCCCCAGGCGATTCACTCTCGATACGATCACGATATATCGCCACCTTAGGCCGCGATCCGCCTGGCGACAAGACAAGACATACGTGTTTGCCCAGGGCGAACAGCCCCACCAGCCCCACCGGGCACGTTAAACTCCGGCCGGGCCTCCGCGCTCGCGAGTTCGTGTGTTTAAACGGCTGCCCTGGTAGCCATGGGCGCACACTTTCTCCGCTCTGCCGGCAGAGCGGCCGGGGCAGGTGACGCGGTCAGAGGCGGTCTGGCGCGTGTGTTCCCGCCGTGCCGCGCATGACTGGTGCCGGGCTGAGACGGCGGCTCAGCCCGGGCGCTCTTCTATCGGCAGTCCCAGTGCCCGGAGCAGCTCGGCCAGGCTGGCGAACGTGGCGTTCTCCGGCAGCGGCGAGACCAGGTCCAGCAGCCGCTGCTCTGCCTGGTGCGAGGCCAGGACGTCCAGCAGATGCGCCCTGGTCGCGGGGAACGCGGTGCGGTCCAGGTGACGTGCCAGATCGCTGCGCAGCTCGATGGTGTCCCAGTCCTCCCCGGGCGGGGTCCCGCCGGGCCTGCCCGCAGGTGCCCAGGTCGCCTCAGGCTCGTCCTCGCCCGGCGGTTCCGGCTCGAGCCACTCCTCGGCGCGGGTCGCCCGGTTCGCCTGCAGCTCGCTGCGGACCTCGCGCTTGAGCGCCTCGTCCTGGCGCGCCCCGTGCGTCGCACTGTCCTGTTCGCTCATTGGCCTGCCTCATGTACGGACGGCCCGTTCCGCCGTCGTCCCTGGCCGATCGTGGCCAACTACCCACCGTGCCCACTAGCGGCACCGGGGAAACGCGCGGCGGGCAGAACAGGCCACCCGGTGCTCACCCGGGCACGCGGGCGGGCAGATGCGGGCACGGCCGCCGCCGCGCCCGGCACCCATATGACAGGCTGGCGGTGGGCTGCCGGCCCATCCCGCACAGGGCCGGCCAGCCCACGTCCGGGAGGAGGCGACGCCAGGTGGACTTGGGCTTTTTGCGGCCGCTGTACGGCGAGATCGGGGATTACGTGTCCGTGTACCTGGACACCGATCGCGCCCACGAGAACGCGCTGCAGGCCATCGAGCTCCGATGGCTCGCGGCCAGGCAGCGGCTCGCCGGGGCAGGGGCCAGCCCGGACTCGCTGGCCGCGGCCGCCGCCGTGACCGGCGGCCCGCCCAGCGCCCGGGGCTACGCGGTGTTCGCGCGGGCCGGCGCGGTCGCGCTGGCCGGCACCCTGGACGCGCCGCCCCGCCGGGAGATCGCGCGGCTGGCGCCGCTGCCGCACCTGATGCCGCTGCTGGCCCAGCGCCGCCCGCCGATTCCGCACGTGCGGGTGAGCGCCACCCGGACCGGCGGTGAGATCGTCGCGGTCGGCGGCACCGGCGGCGAGTGGCGGGACTGGGTCGCGGGCCGGCAGTGGCCGGTGCACAAGACCCCGGCCGGCGGCTGGTCGCAGGACCGGCACCAGCGCAGTGTGGAGGAAACCTGGGCCGAGAACGCCAAGGCGCTGGCCGCGGAGGTGGATGCGGCGGCGGCCCGGGTGGGCGCCCAGCACGTCATCGTGAGCGGTGACGTCCGGGCCCGGTCGCTGCTGCTCGAGCACCTGGCCACGCCGCTGCGGGGGTCCGCCGCCGTGCTCCCCGAGGAGGTGGACGCGGACAGCCAGGCCATGACCGCGGCCGCGGACGGGGCGCTGTCCGAGTGGGCGGTAAGCCGCTGCCGGGAGCGCTTCGATGACTGGCGCACCCGGCTGGCTCACGGCCTGGCCGTGGAGGGCCTGGCACCGACCATGACCGCGCTGCGCGACGGCCAGGTCTCCGACCTGTTCCTGGCCGACGACCCGTCCTCCACCGCGCCCGCCTGGATCGGCCCGGGCGGCAGCGACCTCGCGGCCTCCGAGCAGGAACTGCTGGACCGGGGGGTGCCCGCACCGGCCCGCGACCGCGCCGACGCGGCCATCGTCCGGGCGGTCGCCCACACCGATGCCGAGCTGCACTTCCTGCCCGCGGACCTGGTGGATACCGGGGACCCGGCGGCGTGCGGCGGCATCGCCCGCCCGCGGGACGGGGTGTGCGCCACGCTCCGCTTCTCCGAGAGCGGCTGACCGGCACCCAGACGCACGCGGCCGGCCGGTAGCGGCCTCCCGCCGGCCGCTGGCCGCCGCCGTCAGTGCGGCGGCGGAACGTCCAGGGACGGGTTGGCGTCGAAGAAGCCAAACGGCTTGAGGGCGAAGCTGACCCGCTCGGCGGGCATGACGGGCCAGTCCTCCGGCCGCGGGATGTGATGGCTGCCCAGCGTGTACCACAGCACGATGTCGGTGTTCTCGATGGGGCGGTCCGCCTTCGTCCATTCCGGCAGGCCCGCCCCGCCGGGATGCTGGTTGGGGTAGTCCCCGGTGGGGAACCGCTCGCCGGCCGCGAACGGCGTCACCCACAGATGCCGGGCCATGAACCCGGCCCGCCGCATGACCGAGGACCCGGCGTCCGCGAACGGCAGCACGTTGCCGTGCGGGACCAGCTTGTACCCCACCGGCTGGCCCAGGGCGTTGGTGACGCCCGGGTTGACCACCAGCCAGTGCCGCGCGGTGAGCGGGTCGATCAGGCGCTGTGCCTGCGACTCGGTCCGCAGCAGGGTCCGGCAGGACCGGAAGGCGTTGCCATAGGGGTTGTCCGGGCCCGCCGGAACCGGCTCGGTCTCGATCTCATAGATGGAGTTGCTGGCCCCGTCGACCGCCATCTCGAGCCGGACGCAGAAGAAGTGCTGGTGGTAGCCGGCGAGGGTCTGCGGGGCCACGATCGTCCCGTAGTCGCTGGCCTCCCCCGGCCGCAGCGCGGAGGTGAGCACGATACCGGTCAGCCTGATCTCCAGCTCGATCGCGCCGTCGGTGTAGAGGTACCAGTAGAAGGCGTATTCGTAGTTGCCGGCGGTGGCGATGAACGACACCACCAGCCGGCGGCTCCGGCGCACCTCGGCCCGGCCCAGGTCGGCGTCGAAATGCTTCCAGCCGATGCCGTGGTCTTCCTCGTGCAGGCAGATGGCGTTCCGGATCGTGTACGGCTCCCCCCGGTCGTTGGCGAGCTCGACGTCGAAGTACCGGATTTCCCCCAGGCAGTCACACCCCCGTTCCAGCGAGTTGGTCAGGGTCCCGATGCCGTACTCGCCGACGTCGAAGGCGTTGCGCCAGCCCAGGAAGGGCCGCGGGTCACCGTACGGGACGAGGAGCTCGGCGACGGAGGCCCGGTGGATGACCGGGCGCAGCCGCCCCTTGTCCTGGTAGCCGATCGTGTGCAGCACGAGGCCTTCGCGGGCGCTGAAGCCGAGCCGGAAACGCCAGTTCTGCCAGCGCACCTGCCAGCCGTCCACGTGGAAGCTCACGCCCGCTGGCTGGCTGATCTCGATGGGCTTCAGGCCGTCGCGGGGGGCGGCGGCGCCGGCCGTGTAGTCCCCGGTGCCGGGCGGGAGCGGCACCACCCCGAGGTCCTCCACCCGGACCACCGCCATGTCGTCGAGATCGACGACCGCGTGCAGCCCGTGGATCGGCTTGGCGTAGGGATTGTCCCCGGGGCTGGCCCGGTAGAAGCACAGGGTCCACACCAGCCGCCTGCCCGCGTCCTCTTCCCGGGCGAAGGTCCCGATGCCCCACGACTCCACCAGCACCTGATCCGGGTTGTGGATGCCCCGCCGCCGCAGGCCGTCACGGAACGCGGGGTCGGCCCTGACCAGGCGCTCGGATGCCGCGTACTCGCCGGCCGTGATCGGTGCCCGGGCACCGGGGACCGGCCGCCAGGCCAGCACGGATCCCGCTGTCAGCGACACGACCGCCTCGTAGGTCATGTGCTCCCGTGGTTCCACCGCCACGATGAAGGCCTCGCGGCGCGGCGCCTGCCCGGGGCTTAAGGCGGCCTCGCTCTTCGGCGGCTCGTGCAGGCCCACGGATACAAAACGGATGGCCGGGCTCACCCGGCCATCGTTGGTGAGCACGCCGACGGCCTGCCTGATCTCGTCTGCGCTCAGGGGATCAAGCGGGTGGCGGGCCGCGGGCCGTTCACCCACCGGTGGCAGCGTCGATGCGGCGGAGCTCGGCCTCGCTGGCGTCGATCGCCGCCTGCTCGGCGGCGACGTCGAGGTTGCGGGTCAGCAGCCAGTAGACCACCCCGGTCACCACGGCTCCCACGATCCACGAGATGTCCACGCTGTTCAGGTCGCTGGCCAGCGGGCCGGTGTAGTAGCTCTTCAGGGTGACCAGGTTGAGCAGCACCATGAACGGGATCTCGGCGATGAAGCCAGCGGCGTAGGCGATGAGGCCCCGGTACGACCAGACCCCGTAGATCCCGTTGGGCTTGAAGATGTCCAGGATCGAGTAGTGGCCGTGGCGGACGAAGAAGAAGTCGATCAGGTTCGTCACCGTCCACGGCACCAGCAGGTAGAGCATCAGCGTCAGCACCGTGTCCACCACACCGACCGCGGAGGTCGTGATCAGCTTGCCGATCACGAACCAGATCACTGTCAGCACCACGATGGTGATCACCCGGGCGGCCCGGGTGGCGTTGACCTTGCGGAAGGCGTCCACGCCCGCCAGCGTCGTCAGCATGGCGCCGTAGGCGTTCATGCCCATGGTGGCGGCCAGCGCGAAAGCCGACAGGAATCCGGTGATCCCGCCGAGGTGGCTGATGACGTTGTTGCCCGCCGTCTGCAGGCCGACCAGGCCGTCGGTCGCGCCGAGGCTGACGGCCAGCCAGGCGCCCAGGGCGATCAGCCAGATCGCGGGCGTCGCGGCCCCGGCGAACACGTAGCCGATGATCTTGCCCCGCGGGGTGTCGCGCGGCAGGTAGCGCGAGTAGTCGGAGACGTAGCCCGCGTAGGTGATGTTGTAGGCCGCGGCCGCGGACAGCTGGGCCATGAAGCCGGTCCAGTTGAATCCGTAGACGGTGTGGCTGGCGACGTGACCGGCCTGGCCGGCGATCACCCCGATGGTGATGATGGCCACCAGCGGCAGCAGGATGTACAGGGTCCAGCGGAAGATGCGGTGCACCCAGTCGTAGCCGTAGATCGCCAGCAGGGCGGCGCCGACGGTGACGACGATCGCGACCAGGTTGGCGTTCCAGCCGAACGCCCCGTGCAGGCCCTGGGCGAGCAGCACCTGGTCGGCGATGTTGAAGGCCATGTAGGTGAACAGCATCGCGAACAGCGCGACGATGACGCCCCGGTAGCCGAACTGGGCCCGCGACTGGATCATCTGCGGCAGCCCGAGCGTGGGGCCCTGGGTCGCGTGCAGGGCCATGAACACGGTGCCGATCAGGATCCCCACGGTGCCGGCCACGATCGTCCACGCCAGGGACAGGCCGAACGCCGGGCCGATGAAGCCGATCGGGATCGTGAAGTACTGGAAGTTGCCGAGGAACCACAGCGGCGCCTGGTGCCACACCTTGCCGTGCCGCTCGGTGTCCGGGACCCAGTCGATCGAGCGCACCTCGATGCCGCGGATGCCGGCGCCCTGCGTCCTGGCCGGCGCGGCCGTGTTCTCAGTAGCCACGGCGAGCTCTCTTCTCGTCCGAGGAATGCTGCCTGCGCTTGATAAACGCAACGGTGGGGGACGCCGCGCCCCGAGTCAATAGTGTGCTCACGAAATCAACGGGTCTGCTGTTGCAGCCGTAAACTGTGAGGTGGCATGACGCATAGCTGCTCGCCATCGCCGATCGGCGCGGAGGTGCGGATGACCGGTACCGGGGACACGGCCGGCGACGCCCCGCGCGGGCCCATCGACGCCAGCCGGACGCCACGCTTCGCCGGGCCGCCGACCTTCGCGATGCTGCCGCGGCGGGACGAGGTCACCCGCTGCGACGTGGCCGTGGTCGGCGTCCCGTTCGACAGCGGGACGTCCTACCGGCCGGGCGCCCGGTTCGGGCCGTCCGCCGTGCGGCAGGGATCCCGGCTGCTGCGCCCGTGGCACCCGGGCCTGCAGGTGGCGCCGTTCGGCGCCCAGCAGGTCGCGGACGCGGGCGACATTGCGTGCAACCCGTTCGACATCAAGGAAGCGGTCGGCCAGATCGAGGCGGGCGCGGCCGAGCTGCTCGCCGGGGCCCGCCACCTGCTGGCGATCGGCGGCGACCACACCATCGCCTATCCGCTGCTCCGGGTGGCCAACCAGCGGTTCGGGCCGGTCGCCCTGGTCCACTTCGACGCCCACCTCGACACCTGGCAGACCTACTTCGGCGCGCCGCTGACCCACGGCACGCCGTTCCGCCGCGCGGCCGAGGAAGGGCTGTTCCTGGACGAGCACAGCATGCACGTGGGCATCCGCGGCCCGCTGTACGCCCAGAGCGACCTGGAAGAAGACGCGGAACTGGGCTTTCGCATCATCAGCGCGATGGACGTCGAGCGGGACGGCATCGACGGCGCCGCCGCCGCGATCCGCGAGCGCGTCGGCGGCCGGCCGCTGTACCTGTCGATCGACATCGACGTGCTCGACCCGGCGCACGCGCCGGGCACCGGCACACCCGAGGCCGGCGGCCTGACGTCCCGGGAGGTGCTCGGGATCTTGCGGGCCCTGGCCGGGACGCGGCTGGTGGGCGCGGACGTGGTCGAGGTCGCGCCCGCCTACGACCACGCCGAGATGACCACCGTCGCCGCCGCGCACATCTGCTACGAGCTGCTGGCCCTGCTGGCCCTCGGCGGGCAGTAGCGCGGCGGCGGCCCTGCGCGCCCTCAGCAAGCACTAGCGCGTGGGCGCCCCCCGCGCGCTGCTCCTACAGGAACTCCATGGTGATCACGGGGTGGCTGCCGGGCCGCAGCCAGCGGATGATCGTCAGCAGCCGCGACCTCGGGAGGGAGACACACCCGGCGGTCGCCTGGCCGTCCCCCACGTGCAGGAAGATCGCTGAGCCCTTGCCGGGAACCCGGGCGGTGTTGTAGGCGATCACCGCGCTGTAGCTGTAGACGGGCAGCTGGTGCATCGGCTCCGGATTCGCGCCCGCGTTGGCATTGTTGATGTTGGTCCACAGGTTGTACCGGGCGCTGGCCGGGTCGTCGTCCCAGTAGTCGTAGCGGTAAGCATGCCGCCAGCGGAAATGGACGCCCGGGTTGGCGTAGACGCCGAACATGAACTGGAAGCCGTAGCTGCCCTGGGGGGTGAGGGAATCGCCTTCGATCTTGCGCCCGGGGCTGGCGAAGCCCCCGGCGCCGATGCGGGCGGACCAGGGACCCCAGCGGTGCACCCAGGAGCCGTTGACGATATGCCAGGCGTTGAGCCGCGCCCAGGTCCGGGTCTGCAGCCAGTTCGTGACGGTCAGCACCTGGGCAGTGCCCGCTTTGAGGTCCACCAGGGCGTACCCGGAGGCGCACCGGGGGTTCACCGGGGCGTAGGACTTGTAGGGCGCGCTGGTGTGGAAGCATCTGACGCCGGCCGCCGCGTGCGCCGCGCTGGGCACTAGGGCGATGCTGGTGGCGGCCACCACCAGCGCGGCGAGTTGCTTCACCTGGCTGCCTCCGTGGCGTCGTGTGAGGCCATCGCCTGCTGGCCCGGCAATCTCCAGACATATTCATGATCATGGAGTCGGCGGCGTTTGGCTAGCCGGCCGGGCGCGCCTGCTGGGGGGCGGGTTCCTCGGTGACGCGGCGGTACAGCCCGGGCCTGCGGTCGGCGTGCACGTCGTTCCTGGGGCTGGTGGACTTGTCGAGGGCGTCGCCGAGCCGGCACCCCGCGGTGATGGTGATGGGCCCGGCGGTCATGGTCGCCTCGGCGAGCGGCCAGCCGTCGGCGTCGACGATGACCGAGCCCCCGACCCACGCGACGCCCCGCTCCTCGCCGGTCCGGTCGCACGCCGCGATGAACATCCGGTTGACGGCGGCGTCGGCCTGGACCCGCACGATCTCCGCGGGCCGCTCGCCGTCCGGCCGCGGGAACGCCGGCCAGTTGGTTGGCGCGCACAGCAGCTGCGCGCCGTCCAGCGCGGGCAGCCGGACCCATTCGGGGAACTCCAGGTCGTAGCAGATCATCACCCCGATCCGGCCGAACCGGGTCGCGACCACCGGAGGGGCCGCGGCGCCGGGGGTGAACCAGAGGCTCTCGGCGTCCCACAGGTGCGCCTTGCGGTAGACGCAGCGCAGCCCGCCGGGATCGACCAGCGCGGCGCTGTTGAACAGCTCGTCCCCGGCCAGCTCGCAGAAACCGCCGACGATGACGATCCCATGCCCGGCGGCCAGCCGCGCCCACAGCGCGAGCGTCTCGCCGTCGGCCCGCTCCGCGCTGGCCCTGGCCTCGGCCCGGCTCTCGAAGACGTATCCGCTGGAGATCAGCTCGGGCAGGACAACCACCCGGGCGCCCCGCTCAACGGCGCGCGCCACGGCGCCGGCGGCAAGCTCGCGGTTGGCCGCCGGATCGCCCAGCACCGGGGCGAGCTGGCAGCAGGCGACCACGGTCGCGCCCACCGCGCGGCCGTCCTCACTGGCGGGACCGGTCATCTCACTGCACACTCCTGCGTCTGCGCAACATCCCTGCGGCCGCGCCGTGCGCTCCTGGCGCCCGCTCCGGCCCGGCCGGGCCGCTCCCGCCCGGCCGGGCGGCACCGCGTCAGCTTCCGGCTTATCATTTCCCCGCCTGCGGTGGTAAGCACCTGGCTGGCAGATGATGCAGCTGGTGGACCTGGTCATGAGCGGCGACCTGGACCTGGAATCGATGGTGTCGGCCCGCCGCCCGCTGGCCGAGGCCGCGGAGGCGCTAGCCGATCTGGGTGACGTAGGCCCCGACCAGGGTGGCGTTCTGCTGGTCGATTCCGCCCTCGCGCCGCTCGCCGTGGCCGTCCTGGAACCGCGCGAACGCGGCGGTGGAGGCGATCGGGTTGGTGTCGCCGTGCGCATGCCCGTGGAAGGAGATGTGCACGAACGAGTCGTCGGCCAGCCGCAGCACCAGGTAGGTGACGTTGTCCGGGCGGTTCTGCTCGAGCTCGGCGAACACGGCCTCGATCCGGCGCTGGTTCTCGTCGGCCGCCTCGGCCGAGCGGCTGGCGTAGCGGGTCACCAGCCGGAACTGCACCGGCCTGGCTGAGGTTGATGTCGTGACGGCGTCGCTGTGTCCGGTGCTCACGTGGGTCCCCTCGGTTGCTGGAGCGGTCTCTTGCCCTGATACGACGAACGGGAACCGCCCCGATCATCGGTATTGCCCTGGCCCGCTTCCGCCGCGATGCTGGCTGCCGGGCCAAACGGCAATCCGTCTGCTCGATGAGCACGGCGTGACGCACGGCGTGATCACCACCCTGGCGTCGTCCGGCATCGATGTGCTGCCGTTCGAAGACCCCGACGGTGTCCAGCTCGAGCTGACCGCCCCGGCGGCGCCGCCCGCGCCGGGCGGCTGACCCGCGGCCCGGCTGGTCACCGGGGACGGGGCCGCTGACCGGCGGCGGCCCGCTCCGGTGACCGCAGCTGTGCCGCGGCCGCCAGCGGGTCCACCGGGTCCAGGAAGACGCCCGCGCCCAGCTCAGCGGAGGCCAGATGCCGCCGCACGCCCGGCGCCCGCAGGGCCGGAGCCAGATGCAGGTGCAGGTGCGCGGCGGGCCAGTCATCCCCGGTGGCCGGCCGCTGGTGCACCCACAGCATGTACGGGGCGCCGGGCCCGAAGAGCCGGTCCAGCCGGGCCAGGCAGTCCACCATGATCGCGGCGAGCCCCGCGCGCAGCCGCGGGCCCGCCGCCGGAAGGTCGGCGACGTGATCGCGCGGGACGATCAGCACCTCGTACGGCCACAGCGGCGCCCACGGCACATGCGCCCGCCATCGGCGGCCCTGGGTGACCGTTAGCCCGTCGCCGGGATCCTGGCACTGCTCACAGCCGCTCTTCGCCAGTTCGGCCCGGGGGATGGGGGGGATCTGGCTGAAGGCCATGATCTGGCTGTGCGGGTGGTCGATCGTGCTCCCGATCGCCCGCCCCCGGTTCTCGAACACGAACACGTAGCCGACGTCGTCACGCGACCCGAGCGTGGCGGTGCGCTCCGACCACAGCTCGACGACCAGCCCGGACCGCCGCTCGCCCAGCGAGGGGAAGGAGGCATCGTGGTCCGGGCTGTGCAGGATCACCTCGTGGCACCCGCCCGGCAGGGCGGGCCAGCGGTTCGGAATGTGCCGGACGTCGTACGGCCCGGGCGCCTCGAGCCCGCCCGGGCAGAACGGGCACTGGCCATCGGGCAGGTTGGGCCGGTGCTGCCGCCACGGGGTGACGATGACGTGGGTGCCGGTCAGCGGGTCGGTGCGGAAATCGGTTTCGCTCATGCCACTAGAGTGCGGTCCATGAACCCGTCGCCGGTGGACGAGGCGCTGGCCGCCGCCTACGCCCGGGACGGCGTGGTGTGTGTCCGCTCGGTCCTTGACGCTGACCAGGTCGCCGCGGCGGCCCGGGGAATCAGCGCCGTGCTCGCCAGCCCGGGCCCGTTCGCCCAGGTGGCCAGCGGCGCCGATGACCCCGGCGCCTTCACCGAGGACTTCTGCCGGTGGCGGGAGATACCCGAGATCGAGCAGCTGGCACGGCATTCGCGGGTGCCCGCCATCGCCGCCGCCCTGATGGCGACGCCGCAGGTCCGCTTCTACCACGATCACGTGCTGGTGAAGGAGGGCGGGACCAGGCAGCGCACCCCGTGGCACCAGGACCAGCCCTACTACAACGTCGATGGGCGCGGCGTGAGCGCCTGGATCCCGGTCGATCCGGTGCCCGAGGCCGGGTGCCTGGAGCTGGTGGCCACCTCACATCGCGGCCCGTGGCTGATGCCGCGCACCTTCCTGCGGGGGGAGGCCCGCTGGTTCCCCGAGGGGAGCCTCGCCGAGCTGCCCGACATCGAGGCCGACCGCGGCGCGTTCGACATCCGCCGCTTCGGCCTGGAACCGGGCGACGCCATCTTCTTCGACTTCCTGACCGTGCACGGGGCGCCCGGGTTCCCGTTCCGGGGCCGCCGCCGGGTCCTGTCGCTGCGCTACCTGTCGGCCGCCGCCCGGCACGCGCCGCGCCGGTGGGCCACCTCCCCGCCCTTCACCGGCCTTGACGCCGAGCTCGCCGCCGGTGCGCCGATGGACCATCCCCTGTTCCCGGTGGTATGGCCAGCCTGATCCGGCGGGTCTACGATTTCCCGGGGGTGATCTGCTATGGCTCTCTACATGTACCAGGCCGCCTATACGCCGGAGTCGCTGGCGGCACAGATCAAGGAACCGCAGGACCGGATCGAGGCGGTCCGGCCGTCGCTGGAAGCCTTGGGCGGCACGATCCTGGCCGCCGGCTACCCGTTCGGCGACTACGACGTGCTCGTCATCTACGAGGCCGCCGACGACACGGTGGCGGCCAGCTTCGCGATGGCGGTCGCCGCTGGCGGGGCGGTCAGGTCGGGCAGGACCACCCGGCTGCTCGACGGCCGGGAGTGGGTCGAGTCGCTGCGGAAGGCGCAAGGTTCCACCTACCGGCCCGCCCGGTAGCCACACGTGAATACGGCCTGAATTCGGCGGCAACTCCGCGCGTCCGCTGAGGCCGGGGCCGGGCCGGGCTTCAAATGGGCGCGTTCCGTCGTCACACTGGTGTCTGTGTACGACTTCGACATCCTGGTGATCGGCTCGGGCCCCGGCGGGCAGAAGGCTGCCATCGCAGCGGCCAAGCTGGGGCGGCAGGCGGCCATCATCGAGCGCAAGGACATGATCGGCGGGGTGTGCCTCAACACCGGCACGATCCCGTCCAAGACCCTGCGTGAGGCGGTCCTGTACCTCACCGGCCTGGACCAGCGGGAGATGTACGGGCAGGCCTACCGGGTCAAGGATGACATCACCATCGCCGACCTGGCCGCCCGCACCGCCCACGTCGTCGGCCGTGAGATGGACGTGGTCCGCAACCAGCTGACACGGAACCGGGTCCGGATGCTGACCGGCACGGGCCATTTCGCCGACCCGCACACGGTGGAGGTCAACGACGGCGCCGGCCGGATGCGCACGGCCACCGCCGAGAAGATCGTGATCGCCACCGGCACCCGGCCCGCCCGCCCCAAGAGCGTGGAGTTCGACGAGCGCACCGTCATGGATTCCGACGGGATCATCCAGCTGGAGCAGGTCCCGCGGTCGATGGTCGTCGCGGGCGCGGGGATCATCGGGATCGAGTACGCGTCCATGTTCGCGGCGCTGGGCACCAAGGTCACGGTGGTGGAGCGGCGCGAGCGGATGCTGGAGTTCTGCGACGTCGAGGTGGTCGAGGCGCTCAAATACCATCTGCGTGACCTCTCGGTCACTTTCCGGTTCGGCGAGACCGTGGCCTCCGTCGAGGCCCGGCCAGAAGGTGCCATCGCGATCCTGCAGAGCGGGAAGAAGATCCCCGCCGATACCGTCATGTACTCCGCGGGCCGTCAGGGCACGAGCGACCGGCTCAACCTCGACGCGGCGGGCCTGTCCGCGGACGAGCGCGGCCGGATCAAGGTCGATGAGTTCTTCCGCACCGCCGTTCCGCATGTCTACGCGGTGGGCGACATCATCGGCTTTCCCGCCCTGGCCGCCACCTCCGCGGAGCAGGGCCGGCAGGCGGCGCACCACGCCTGCGGGGAGCCTGTGCACGCGATGCAGCAGCTGCAGCCGATCGGCATCTACAGCATCCCCGAGATCAGCTACATCGGGCAGACCGAGGAGGAGCTGACCAGGGAGAACGTGCCGTTCGAGGTGGGTATCGCCCGCTACCGGGAGCTGGCCCGGGGGCAGATCATCGGCGACTCCTATGGCGTGCTGAAGCTCCTGGTGTCGCTGAACCACCACCGGCTGCTCGGCGTCCACGTCTTCGGCACCGGCGCCACCGAGCTCGTCCACATCGGGCAGGCGGTCATGGGCTGCGGCGGCACCGTGGACTACCTGGTCGACGCGGTCTTCAACTACCCGACCCTCGCCGAGGCCTACAAGGTCGCCGCGCTCGACGCGATGAACAAGATCCGGCAGATCGACCGGCTGTCCTGACCGGACAGCCGCCGCTGAGCGGACTAAAGATCTTCAATGGCGGGGGTCACTGGCCTGGTGACGGGCTGGCCTGCTCTGCGGCATGCCGGTGTCATGAGGTATTCCGATGGTGGCGGTCTGACCGCGGCGGAGCGGGCTCGCCGGGAGCTATTCGGCCAGTGTGCGCGGCAGGCCGAAGGCGGGCAGCGCGGCGTTGTCGAAGCGCGTCATCGCGCTGACCCGGTCGCCGGTCAGCGTGAGCACGAGCAGTCCGAACGCCCTGGCGACGCCGTTGACCGGGTCGCGCAGGTAGATCGCGAGGGCGGGCTGGCCGTTGGCCCGGGTCTGTACCATCCGGTACCGGCGGCCCTGCCGGAACGCCACGGTGGCGTAGAACTCGCTGATCAGCTGGCGGCCCTGGTACTCCAGCGGCACCGGCGGCATCCGTAGCCAGGCGTCCTCGGTCATCAGCGCCACGATGCCGTCGACGTCGGCGGCCTCGAACGCCTCGACCATGCGGGCGATCAGCTCTCGCTCGGCTGGCGAGTTCGGGGGCGCCGGCGGCTCCTCGTCTGCGGACGGCAGTTCGCGGCTCAGCGTGGACCGGGCCCGCTTGAGCGCGCTGGTCACGGACTGCCCGGTGGTCTCGAGCATGCCCGCGACCTCGCTGGCCGGGAAGTCGAGGACGTCGCGCAGGATCAGGGCCGCGCGCTGACGTGGCGGCAGCAACTGCAGCGCGGTGACGAACGCCAGCGACATGGCCTCCCTGGCCTCATAGCGGGCCTCCGGCCCGGCTGACGCGTCGGGCAACTCCTCCAGCAGCAGATCCGGATACGGCTCGAGCCAGACCACCTCGCCCCGCCGGGACGGCTCCGGCGGCTGGACTCCCTGCGGCAGCGTCATCGCGGGCCGCCGGCTAGCCGATCGCAGGATGTTCAGGCACCGGGTGGTCGCGATCCGGTACATCCAGGTCCGGACCGACGCGCGCCCCTCGAACTGCCGCATGCTCCGCCAGGCGGTGACCAGGGTCTCCTGCAGCGCGTCCTCGGCGTCCGCCACCGAGCCGAGGATCCGGTAGCAGTGCACCTGCAGCTCGCGCTGGTACGGGCCGACTAGCTCCTGGAACGCGGTCTCGTCCCCGGTCTGGGCCCGTTCGATCAGCTCTGTGCTCACGGTTCCACCCTCGCATCCCTGCCTCCCGCTGCGGACATCCGTTCGCTGATACCGACACCGCCGCCGCCGTGAACTGGGCGGTCGAGGGCCGCCAACTTTGCCGGGCGGCCGGTGTCTGCCCCAGTGACCGGCCCAGCCAGCCAAGAGGCTGCGGCCACAAGCAAAGGAGCAGATCGATGCCAAGCTTCGTCTTCACCTACCGCCTGGCGCCCGGCTATACCCGCACCGCGGAGTCGGCCGAGGCCTGGAGGTCCTGGTTCGACGGCATGGACGGCCACGTCGCCGACATCGGCAAGCCGGGCCTGGAGGCCGCCGCGCTCGGCAACTGCGGCCTGGGTACCCAGCTGGGCGGCTACTCGCTGATCAACGCCGCCGACCTGGATGAGGCGCTGGCCCTGGCCATGGGCTGCCCGAGCCTCACCCGCGACGGCGGCGTCGAGGTCGCTCAGCTCGGCGAAGTGCCGCCCCTGGCCGGCGCCGGAGACCAGTCCCGCTGAGGCCATCCCGGTCGAGCGGCGCCCCTCGCGTTCAAAGCACTGATTGGCGCAGCAGATGACCGCCAGCGCGCAAATGATCTGTGAGGCCTTGATCGGCCCGGAACCTGGGGCTGGTGCCAGGATCGGTGCTTCAGCTGCCGCTGTAGCCGGCCGCAGCCAGCATCTCGCGCAGGTCGGTGACCGTCCTGATGTCGACGTCCTTGCCCTTCGGCGGGGTGAGGACGACGCTCTGCGCGCCAACGGTGACGGTCACCTTCCCGTCGTGGTGGTTCGTGACCGTGCCGACCGCGTCCAGCAGCGAGACCACGCTGTGCCACTCGATGTTGTGGCCGGCTGGATGCCGGAAGAGCTGGTGAAGCGTGTCGCGGTGATGGTTGCTGAGGTGTTCCGGTCCCGGCGGTGATGTCATGGGTGCCTCACTGGTCGTAGCGCGTCGGCGGGAACCGGTCCCGCTCGCCTTCGACCTCGAGCTCGCCCCGCTCGTACTCGCGGCGGATCTCGGCCCGGGCCTCCTGGTACTCCTCACCCTGAGTGACGTCAAACTCCGGCGGCGCGTCGGTCGCCGGGGGCACCTCGTCCGGGTCGAAGTCGTCGATCCCCGCCTCGACCCGCTCCTCCTCGGTCAGCCGGGCCAGCTGGTCGTCGTCGAGGCGCTCCAGCTTGCCGGGGTGCTCACGCCGGTCGTGGTGGAACTCCTCCGCCGGCTGGTCTGGGTCCTGCTCTGTCATGACGCCACCGTAACGCCCGCACCGGCCGCCGCGGGCGTAGGGTCGGTCCATGGCGCTGGCCCGCAGCAAGGTGCTCCTCCTCGCCGCCGACGACTTCGAGGACTCCGAGCTGCTCTACCCGCTCTACCGGCTGCGTGAGGAGGACGCCACGGTGACCGTGGCCGGTCTCGATGATCATCCGGTGACCGGGAAGAAGGGCCACGGGCCGGTCGCCGTCGACACCACCGTGGGCCAGGTCAGCGAGGCCGATTTCGACGCGCTCGTCATCCCCGGCGGGTACGCGCCCGACAAGCTGCGGCGCTCGGAGGCGGTGCTCGGCCTGGTGCGGGCCTTCGACGGCGCGGGGAAGCCGATCGCGTTCATCTGCCACGCGGGCTGGGTGCCGATCTCGGCGAAGATCATCAAGGGCCGCCGGGCGACCAGCGTGGCGGCGATCCGCGACGACATGGTCAACGCCGGGGCCGACTGGGTGGACGAGGCCACCGTGGTCGACGGCAACCTCATCTCCGCCCGGACCCCGGCCGATCTCGGCCCCTGGATGAAGGCACTGCTGGCGGCCCTGCGCAGCGCAGGGAGCGAGCCCGGGCCGCCCGGGAGCTAGTGGGCCGGGGGCCGGTCCAGCTCTCCTTCATCGTGTCGCCCCGCCTGCCCCGCAGGCCGGACCCAGCGGCCTAACGAACCGGCCCGCGCGCCTCCCTGCCCCGGCGGCCCGCAGGGGTGCTGGCACGAGCGGCCCTGACGCGGTGGCCCGCCGTCATCGCATCAGGGTGGCCTCCTTGTCCGGCCGCCCCGGCCGGTTCACACTTCATCGTGACGATGCCTGCCGAGGGCAGAGCCGGCGCTGGGGGATGGGAATGAGGGCGCGGACCGCTGGATGGGTGGCCGGCAGCGTTGCGGCGGGCTCGATCGCCTTGATGGCCGGCGGGCTGGCCCTGGCGTACGTGGACCGGCATCGGCTGTCGCCGAGCCTCACGAACTGGGACTTCTCCGACGTTCTTGCAAGCGTGACGAACGTGTCCCTGCCGGTCATGGGCTTCGTCCTCGCTTCCCGGCGGCCTGGGAACCGGATCGGCTGGCTGACCCTGGCAGTGGGCCTGACGCTGGGGCTCAGCCGGTTCGGGTCCGCCTACGGGGTGCATGGCCTGGTCGCGGCCCCCGGGTCGGTGCCGGCCGCCCGGGCGGGGGAATGGCTGTCCGGCTGGATCTTCGCGATCCCCATCGCCTTGATCAGTTTCGTGTTCCTGCTCTTCCCCACCGGGCGGCTGCGCTCCCGCCGGTGGCTCCCGGCCGGGTGGTTCGTGGGCGTTGCCTTCGGGCTGGGCACGCTGGGGCTGCTGGCCGGCGCGACCCGCGCCTGGTCGCATCCGTTCAGCGGCACGTTCAGCCAGGTGGTCACCCCGCCTGTGCTGATCGTGATCCTGGTCTCTTTCCCGGCCGCGCTGCTGGTCAGCCTCACGGCGGTGGTGGTGCGATACGCCTTGTCGGCCGGTGAGGAGCGGCTGCAGCTGAAGTGGTTCGCCGCGGCCGCGGTGCTGGTGGTCGCCGCCTTTATCACCGTGATCCTGACCGATTCGGTGGCTGGGAACGTGTTCCTGAACCTGACGGTCCTGTGCCTGGACGCGGCCGTCGCGATCGCGGTGCTGAAGTACCGGCTGTACGAGATCGACGTCGTGATCAGCAAGGCCGTCCTGTACGGCTCGCTGGCGGTCTTCATCACCGCCGTCTACGCCGGCCTGGTCGCCGGGGTGGGGACGCTGGTGGGCAACCGGCGCAGCCCGCTGCTGGCGGCGCTGGCGGCGGCGGTGGTGGCGATCGCGTTCCAGCCGGTGCGCCAGCGGGCCGGGCGGCTGGCGAACCGGGTCGTGTACGGCAGGCGGGCCACCCCCTACCAGGTGCTGTCGGACTTCGCCCGGCGGATCGGCGGCACCTACGCGGCCGGGGACGTGCTGCCGCAGATGGCGCACATCGTGGCCGCGGGCACCGGCGCCGAGCGGGTCGTGGTGTGGCTGCGGGTCGGCGGCGAGCTGCGCCCCGAGGCTTCCTCCGACGGCGAGCTGCGCCCGGAGGTTTCCCTGGGCAGCGGCCCGGGTGTGGGCCCGCTGCCTGTCGACGGCGACGCGATGCCACCGCTGCCCGGGGCCGGCCTGAGCATCCCGGTCGTGCACCAGGGCGACCTGCTGGGCGCGATCTCGGTCACGATGCCCAAAGGCGAGCCACTGCGGCCCGCCGGGGAGCAGCTGGTGGCAGATGTGGCGTCGCAGGCGGGACTGGTGCTGGCGAACGCCGGGCTGATCGAGGACCTGCGCGCGTCCCGGCAGCGGCTGGTCACCGCACAGGACGAGGAGCGCCGGCGGATCGAGCGCAACATCCACGACGGGGCCCAGCAGGACCTGGTGGCGATGGCGATCAAGCTCCGGCTGGCCGGAACCACGGTGGACGAGGACCCGGCGGAGACCAAGGAGCTCATCGGCGAACTGCAGGCCGACGCGGCCGGGACGCTGGAGAACCTGCGCGACCTGGCCCGGGGCATCTACCCTCCGCTGCTGGCCGACCTGGGCCTGGCCGCCGCGCTCAGCGCGCAGGCCAGCAAGTCCCCGGTGCCGGTGGCGGTGGAGGCGGACGGGATCGGGCGGTTCGGCCAGGACACCGAGGCGGCGGTGTACTTCTGCTGCCTGGAGGCACTGCAGAACATCGGCAAGTACGCACACGCGACCAGCGCGCGCATCTGCCTGCAGGCGGAGAACGGAACACTGCGCTTCACCGTGTCCGACGACGGGAGCGGTTACGACGCCCGCCGCACCCCGCTGGGCTCGGGCCAGCGGAACATGGCCGACCGGCTCGCCGCGCTCGGCGGCCGGCTCGAGGTCCGGTCCGCCCCCGGCCAGGGCACCACGATCACCGCGCAGCTCCCCAGCGTCCCGGCCAGCTGATGCGGCCGGGCCCGCGCTTCAGGCGGTGATGACGAAGGACACCTCGTTGTCGCCACCGTCGATCCGGTGCACGACAGCCGCGAGCGCCCCCTTGGTCGCGATGCCCTGGGCGCCGTGGCTGTACCCGAGCGTGAGGGTGGTGCTCGGCCCGCTCTTTCCCACCAGGTCGACCTTGACCGTCGCGGCCGCGTTGGCGAAGAACCGCAGCCGCTTGGCCCCGTTGGGGATGGCGAGCGGGGTCGTGGCGCCAGCGCCGTTGAGCAGCCAGCCGGGTTGCATCATGTCCTCCGGCGAGAGTAGGGATTCTTGCGGCAGAAGCTTCGCCCGGAGCTGGGCGGCCGTGCCCCGGAACGCTGAGCAGTCCACCCCCCCGGCGACTCCCGGGACGGTGGCGTTGTCGGTGAATTGCAGCAGCGCGGGCGCGCGGCCGCCGTAGGCGGCCCACTGGGCGGTGGTTACGTGCGCGTACAGCGTGGCTGGCGAGCCGGACCCGGTCACATAGTTCGATGCCCACAGCACGTCCACGAAGCGGGTGCCCTGGCTGCCCCAGTACCAGTGCGGGATGTAGCCGGCCACCGGGTGCCCGGGGTACAGCTGGCGCAGCCGGGCGACGCAGGCGCGGGCGTCGGCTGCTGCCGGCTGCGACCCGGTGGCCCGCTCGACGTCGACGGCGATGGCGAAGCCGGTCATGTCGCCGGCTGCGGCGTGGAAGAACTCGGCCTGCCCGGCGCCGTCCCCCGCCTCCAGGAACAGGTAGCCGCCGGGCACGAAGCCGGTCGCGGCGGCCCGCGCCGCCAGTGCCTTCTTGGCGTTCCCGGACGGGCCGGCCCAGAACGGGTTGACATATCCGCGGCTGGCGGTTTTCGGCGAGCCCTGAGTGACCTTTTCCCAGCCAAACGCTGTCGCGCTGTCGGTGCGCGCCCAGTTCACGTTGTGCTGCGAGCTTGATGCGTCAATACCGAATAGCACACTCACCGGCCTGGCTCCCCCCCGCGCACCGCGTTATCGTACTACTCCCCGCAGCCACCCGGCCCCAGGGCCGGCCGGTCAGGCCAGACTGATGCCGAACGGCGTCCGGCATACCGCAGAGCGGCCGCATGATGACGCCTGTTTCATCGCTGCGCCCGTTATCGCCGCGGCGGCGGTCATAGGGGCTCCCGTTATCCGCACGCATTTTTCCGTTGGCGCCAGGCTCATCGCCACGGTCATCAGGTGGTGGGTCCGGCCGCGGTCATCACCCCGGGCAGCAGCAGGCCAGAACCGGCAGTCGCCTGGCCCGGTCCTGGCCTGATTCGCCGCGTTCAGGCCGTGATGGCCTTGGGGTCGGGGCCGAACTCGTTGGGGCCCGCGGTCCCGGGAAGGAGCATGAAGACGAGCAGGACGATGCCGCCGACGAAGGGAATAAGCCCCAGCAGGATCCACAGCCCGTTCCGTCCGGTGTCCTGCATCCGGCGCCAGGTGACCGCCAGGCCCGGCACGATAACTGCCAGCGCGTAGAGGACGTAGAGTAGCCAGAAGAATACCGAATGCGTGATAGCCGCGAGGATGGCCAGCACCACGAAGATAAGAAAGTTGAACAAAGCGAACATCCAGTACTCGGTGCGCTGGGCCCGTCCGCTGAAGCCCACGTAGTTCTTGAGGACGGCAAGGTACCAGTTCATTGTGCTCCCCAGGGGTTCGACATCGCCACACGGCGGTCATGCTGGCGAACACCGTAGCTGACACCGGCGGTTACCACAATCATTTCGGCGCCGGGCGGCGCGTGGCCGGCCGGTATTGACGGCAGCGGCCGTGGGCGGCGGCTGCCGGATCCCCGGCCCGCAGGCGGCCCCGGCGCCCCAGGGCCCGCGCGGCCGCCAGGATCGTTATGCGGTGTGCTGGTTGCCGAGGTGCCGCAGGCCCTCACCGACGTATAGCTGCCGCGGCCGGGAGATCTTCTGCTCGGGGTCGCTGATGCCTTCCTCCCACTGGGCCAGCCAGCCCGGCATCCGCCCGATCGCGAACAGGACCGGGAACATCTCCACCGGGAAGCCCATCGCCTGGTAGATGATGCCCGAGTAGAAGTCCACGTTCGGGTACAGCTTGTGCGCGATGAAGTACTCGTCGGCGAGGGCGATCCGCTCCAGTTCCAGCGCGATGTCGATCAGCGGGTTGCGCCCGGTCACCTTGAACACCTCCTCGGCCACCTGCTTGATGATGGTCGCCCGCGGGTCGAAGTTCTTGTAGACCCGGTGGCCGAACCCCATCAGGCGGATCTCCCCGCTCTTGACGCGGTCGATGTAGCTGGGGATGTTCTCCACCGAGCCGATGTCATTCAGCATCCGCAGCACCTGCTCGTTCGCACCGCCGTGCAGCGGGCCGTACAGGGCGGCGGCGGCCGCGGCGGCGGCGGAGAACGGGTCGACCCGTGAGCTGCCGACCCCGCGCATGGCGCTGGTGGAGCAGTTCTGCTCGTGGTCGGCGTGCAGGATGAACAGCACGTCCAGCGCGCGGGACAGCACCGGGTCCGGGTTGAACCTGGGCTCGGTCATCTTCCAGAACATGCTGAGCAGGTTCCCGGTGTAGGAAAGCTCGCCGTCGGGATAGTTGTACGGCAGGCCCTGCGCGTGCCGGTAGGCGAAGGCCGCCAGCGTCGGGGTCTTCGCGATCAGCCGCACCACCTGCAGGTGGCGGTCCTCGGTGTTGGAGATCGCCTTGGCACCGGGGTAGAACGTGGACAGCGCCGCGATGGAGCTGACCAGGATGCCCATGGGGTGGGCGTCGTGGTGGAAGCCGTTGATGAACTCTTTGACGTTCTCGTGCACGTAGGTGTGGTGGGTTATCTCATCGGCCCACGCTTCGGACTCCTCCTTGCCGGGCAGCTCGCCCCGCAGCAGCAGGTAGGCCACGTCGAGGAAGGAGACGGTCTCGGCGAGCTCGTCCACCGGGTAGCCGCGGTAGCGCAGGATCCCCTTGTCCCCGTCGATGAAGGTGATCGCGCTGCGGCAGCTCGCGGTGTTCATGAACGCCGGGTCATAGGAGAGCAGGCCGAAGTCGTCGTCGGAGACTTTTATCTGGCGCAGGTCGAGGGCCCGGATGGCACCTTCGGTGATCGGCAGCTCGTAGCTGCGGCCGGTCCTGCTGTCGGTTACCTGCAGCGTTCCGGCTGGCTGGGTGGTTTCTGGCGTCATGGGTCTGAGCTCCTGATTCCCGGGTTTCCCATCTGGCGTCCGCTGTTTGCGCTAACACCATCTTGAGGCCTTGCCGCTGCCGCGGGCCAGCGGCGTGGCGAAGCATCAGCACGCCGTCGGTCGCCAGTTCCACCCCTGCCCCGAACGGGCGGCTGGCCCGATCGATGGTGGCGGCCAGCCACCGGCCGGTCATCACGTCCCCGCACAGGAACAAGGTGACCAGCTCATCGCCCACGCGGGTTATCTGCCCGCCGCCGCCGCCCGCGTTACCTGACGCCCATCTCGATCCGCGGCGACCGGGCGGGATTCAGCCAGCGCAGCACCCTGAGCAGCTCGCCCATGGGCAGGGTCACGCAGCCCGCGGTGGCGGTGCCGATGTTCACGTGCAGGAAGATGGCGCTGCCCAGCCCGGGCGTCCGGGAGGTGTTGTAGGCGATCACCGCGCCGTAGTCGTAGCCGGAGACGTCCATCGGCTCCGGGTCCAGCCCCGGATTCACCCACCGCTGGTCGACCCATTCGTTGTAGTGCGGGCTGGCCGGGTCGTCGTCCCAGAAGTCGTAGGGCTGCGACTGGCGGTAGCGGAACCTGACCCCCGGATCGGGCAGCACGCCGAAGAAGAAACCGAAGCCGAACGTGCCCGACGGGGTGCGGCCGTCGCCCTCGCGTTTGAGCCCGGGCGGGGCGAACCCGTTCCGGCCGATCCGGGCCGTCCACGGCCCGAAGACCCGCCGCCGGTGCCCCGCGGAGAGCCGGTAGGCGGTGAGCGTGGCGTAGGTCGCGCGGTAGGACGCCGCGGTCACGGTGACGAGCTGGGCCGCCGCGGAAGCGGTGGCCGTGGCGCCGGCCGCCCGGCCGGTGGCGCCCGCTGCCTGGGCCGTGGCCGGCGGTGTCGCGGCCCGGGCCGCGGCCGGCCGGGCCGCGGGGGCCGCGGGTGCGGTGGCGCCATGTGCGCAGCCGCTGGCCAGCGCCGCGGCAGCCAGCAGCGCCAGGCCACCCCGCACCCGCGGCCAGAGTCTCACGGGTCACAGCATGCCCGATCGGCCCGGGGGATGCCCCCTCACCAGCCGGATGCCCATCGGCGTCGGCCCGGAGGATGCTCACCGGGCCGGTGGGCGGTGCCGTGGCCTAACCCGTCTTCTCCGGCACCACGAGCACCGGCAGTGTGGACTTGTGCACGACCTCGTGTGCCACGCTGCCCAGCAGCATCGACGCGACGTTCGAGCGGCCCCGCGTGCCGACCACGATCAGCCCGGCGTTGTGGCTCTTGGCCACGTCGATCAGCGCGCCGCCGATCCCGGTCTCCAGTTCCCGGTGCATCTCGCCCGTGGCCGCGACACCCGCCGCAGCCAGCTGTGCCACGTAGCGGTCGACCAGTTGCTGCGTCTCGTCCAGGGTCTCGTCCGTGTATGCCGTCGCCCGCGCGTGGTGGACCACCATCCCGTGGAAGACCACCACCTTGTCCTTCGTGCCCGCAGCAATCTTGGCTGCGGTCTCCACCGCGCGGTCGGCATGCCCGGAGCCGTCCACCCCCACTACGATCGTCCCGAACATTGAGCTGCCCTCCCGTCTGCGCCAGGGCGCCCTGCGGCCGTCCATATCAGGCCTCTACCTGCAACGATGACGGTTGCGCCGGTGCCCCCATAGGGTCTAAGGACCCGTGGGTAGTCCTGGGATGAGAAGTCGCTGACGCTGGTGACGAAGGTCACCGCAAGGGTGAGGGATGTCCGGAGAACAGCTGCACGATCTGTCGACCGGCGGCGACGTGCTGGAGCGGGTCACGCGGTGCGCACGGCAGGCGCTCGGCGCCTACGGCTGCCACCCCGGCGCCACCGTCCGCCTGCTCAACGTCTCGGAGAACGCCACCTACCTGGTCGAGGATCCCGGCGCCGGGCCGTCCGTCCTGCGGGTGCACCGGCTCGGCTATCACACCGAGCCGGCCATCGCCTCCGAGCTGGCGTGGATGGACGCGCTGCGGGCCGAGGCCGGGGTGCGGACGCCGCGGGTCCTGGGCGCCGCCGACGGCCGCCGCATCGTGACCGTGGCCGATGCGGCCAGCGGCGAGCGGCGGCACTGTGTGCGGTTCGAGTTCCTGCCGGGCACCGAGCCGGCCGGTGATTCGGTCGAGCACTTCGCCGAGCTCGGTGAGGTCACCGCCCGGATGCACCGTCACGCCCGGCGGTGGGCGCGCCCGCCCGGGTTCACCCGGTTCCACTGGGACTACGACGCGGCGTTCGGCGCGGAGGCCCGCTGGGGACGGTGGCAGGACGGGATCGGCGTCGGCCCGGCCGAACGCGAGGTGCTGGGACGGCTCGCCGCCGCCCTGCGCACGCGGCTGGCCGCGTTCGGCACCGGCCCGCAGCGCTATGGCCTGGTGCACGCCGACACCCGGCTGGCCAACCTGCTGGTGGACGACGGTGGGGTCAGCGTCATCGACTTCGATGACTCCGGCTTCAGCTGGTACCTGTACGACGCCGGCACCTCGGTGAGTTTCTTCGAGCACCAGCCCCAGGTCCCGGCGCTGATCGACGCCTGGCTGACGGGCTACCGCCGGGCCGGCGAGCTGCCCGCGCGGGACGAGGCGGAGATCTGGACGTTCATCCTGTTCCGGCGCCTGCTGCTGCTCGCATGGATCGGCTCGCACACGGCCGTGGACATCGCGCAGCAGCTCGGCGCCGGTTACACCAGGGACAGCTGCGACCTGGCCGAGAAATACCTCAGCCGCCTCACCCAGCGCCGGTGACAGAACCTGCCCGTCACGGCCGGGCCGTCAGGACCGCTGGGCGGCGGCGCTGCGGGCCAGGTCGTGCAGCGCCTGGGCGGAGCCGAGCGAGGTGTCGACCGCGAGCAGCCGGGGCTCCTCCTCCCCCCTGACCACCGCCTGGATGTGCTGGACCGCCGGGGTGAACGAGTGCTGGTTGGGGCCGGCGCCGGGGTGGGTCTCCGGCTCGCGGCCCGCCGCGCAGACCTCGAACCTGTCCTGCGCGGTGGGGTGGAACGGGTTGGTGAGGTTGATCTGCCCGGCGGTCCCCAGCAGGCGGCTGAACGTCTCCTCGGCCAGGTTGAAGCCGCACGACAGCAGCAGGCGGCGGCCGCCGGGGAAGCCGAGGCAGCCCCACATGGCCGTGTCCACGCCGCCGGGGTCGTACTCCGCGGCCGCCCAGGCGCTGGTGTGCTCGGCGGCGAACAGGTCGCGGGCGAGGCGGACGGGATAGCAGCCGACGTCGTTCAGCGCGCCGCCGGCCAGTTCCGCCGACATCCTGATGTTGCCCTCCGGGTGGGCCATGAAGAAATGGAAGTTCGACTGGATCTCCCGCAGCTCACCGATCACCCCGGCGGCCAGCAGCGCGGTGACCCGCTTCATCTGGTCGTGGAACGGGAACACGAACGCCTCCCACAGCGGGGTGCCGGTCTCCCGGGCAACCGCGAGCACCCGCTCGGTCTCGGCCAGCGTGCCCGTCAGCGGCTTCTCACACAGCACCGGCTTGCCGGCCCGCAGCGCCCGGATCGTCCACTCCGCGTGCAGCCCGTTCGGCAGCGGGATGTACAGGGCGTCCACCCCGGGATCGTCGACCAGGCCCTGGTAGCCAACGACGGCCCGGCCGACGCCGTTCTCGCGGGCCCACCTGCCCGCCCGCTCGGCGTCGCGGCCCGCCACGGCAGCGGTCTCCCCGCCCGCCTCGCGCACCGCTGGCAGGAAGAACTTGCGCGCGATGTTGGCTGTGCCGAGGATCCCCCAGCGCACTGGTGTCACGCCGCCGCCACCCCCTTGTCCGGGCCTGCGGGCATTATCCCGCTCGCGCTGGCGGGCGGGGGTTCACTTGCCCCCCGCGGCGGCGGTGGGTTGGCCCGCCGCCCGCGGTGAGGGACATGCGCGGCGGCGGCCAGCCGCCGCCTCCCGCCGGGGCTGGGTGCTGGGGCGCGGTTACGATCGAGGGGATTGCCCGGCGGGACCGAACGTGGAGGACGCAGGCGTGAGCGAATCATCTCCCATCCCGGGCACCGGCCAGGGCCGGCCCGGGGCCACGACCGGATTGTTCCGCGGCGTCGGGGTCGCGCTGGTGACCATCTTCGGCGACGACGGCGAGACCGATCCCGGCGCGACCGGCAAGCTCGCCGCCGATCTGGTGGCGCGCGGCATGCAGGCGGTGCTGGTGAACGGCTCCACCGGCGAGGCGGCGACGCTCACCGGTCCCGAGCGCATCGCGCTGATCGAGGCGGTGCGGGGCGCGGTGCCGCCCGGCACTCCGGTCATCGCCGGCACCGGGGCGCCGTCCGGGCGCCAGGCCGCCGCGCTCACGGCCGACGCGGTCCGGGCCGGCGCCGACGCGGTGCTCGCCTTCCCGCCGCCAGGAAGCCGCGACCTCGCCGGCTACTACGGGGCCGTGGCCGCCGCGGCCGGTGACCGGCCGGTGCTCGCCTACCACTTCCCACGGGTGTCCGCACCGGGTGTCCCGGTGGAAGCCCTGGCCGGCCTGCCGGTGGCCGGGGTCAAGGACTCCTCCGGCGACCCCGACCGGCTGCTGGACGAGCTGGCGCACTACCCCGGCGCGACCTATGTCGGCTCGTCCGCCGTGCTCGCCCTGGCCGGGCCGGTGGGGGCGGCCGGCGCCATCCTGGCGCTGGCCAACATCGAGCCGGAACGGTGCGCGGCCGCCTTCGCCGGCGCCGCCGCCGCCCAGCTGGCGATCGCCGGCCGCCACCTGGCGGCGCGGCGCGGCGGCCCGGCCGAGCTCAAGAAGATGCTGGCCGCCGAATCCGGCATCCCGGCCGTGACGCGCCAATAGATGCCTGCCCGCTGGGTGGCGGATCTCCTGGCGGCGCTTACCGGCCGCCTGGGCGGGCGGCCGCTCTCGCTGCCCGCTCGCTGATCCTGGCCCAGCGACCGGCCGCGCCTCATCGACGAGGGGCACCGGGGTCAGTGGGTCACGGCGCGGTGTCCGCCCACAGCGATAGCTCTATAGAGAGATCTCATTTATGAGATACCGTTCGGCGTATGGAAGGATCCGGTGCCGGCCGGAACCCGCACAGGCCGGCCGAGACCCCCAGCCCCCCCGGGGCCGGTGAGGACAGCGGGCCCGGTGAGGACAGCGGACCTGGCGAGACCGGCGGGCTGCCGCTGCTGCCGGGGTTCCGGGAGATGGCCATCCGGCGCATGTCCGCCGAACGCCGCCGTCTGGTCGGCGAACTGGCTGGGCAGCGCAGGCTGGCCGGGCTGTCCCAGACCGAGGTGGCGGCCCGGATGGGCACGTCGCAGTCGGCCGTGGCCCGGCTGGAGGCCGGTGACGCGGATGTGCGCGCCTCGACGCTGGAACGGTACGCGGCCGCGATCGGCAGCCAGATCACCTGGCAGTTGAGGGCCGGCCGCCCGTGAGAGGCGGCAGGCGCCGGCAAGCGGCGGAGCCGCGGAACTGGCAGGACCGCCGGAGGCGGCAGGCCGTGGGATGGGCAGGAGGAGGAGTCCGGAGATGATCACGTTCGGCGCTGGTTCGTTCCCGCCCCGGCCGCCCTCCCCACCCTGGCCGCCAGAGCACCCGGGACGTCCCGGGCATCCCGGCCCGGGCCCGCGGCCGCCCCGCCCCGGCCCCAGCCCGGCGCTCCAGCCCACCCAGGTCTGGGTGGAGCAGGGCGACTGGCCGGGCAGGCTGTACGAACGGCTGCTGAACCAGCGCATCGTGATGGCCTATGGCTGCCTGGACGGCGAGTCGGCCACCCGGCTCTGCGCCCAGCTGCTGACCCTGGACGCCGAGGGCGACGGGCCGGTCCGGCTCGAACTGCAGAACCTCGATGCCGACCTGCCCGCCGCGCTGACCGTCATCGGCGTGCTCGACACCCTGCGGGTCCCGGTGACCGCCTACGCGGGCGGCCGGATCAGCGGCCCGGGCCTGGCCGTGCTCGCCGCGGTCAGCCACCGCCGCGCCTACCCGAACGCGTTCTTCGCCATGTCCGAGCCCAGGGTCAGCTTCGACGGCCCGGTAACCGCCGTCGCCGCGCACGAGGAACAGGTGCGGGCGATGGTTGACGAGCTCCATGAGCGGCTCGCCGAGGCCACCGGGCACGAGGTGGACGAGGTTCGGGACGACGCCAGGCAGGGCCGGCTGCTCACGGTCGAGCAGGCGATCGGCTACGGCCTGATCGAGGGTCTGGCGGAGGCGCGGGACCCGGCGGCCCGGGGCATCGTCGGGCTCGGCGGGCCGCCCGGGCCAGCCGGGTAGGCCGCGCGGCGGCGGTGCCCGCCGGGTGGTTGCCGGGCAGCGCGAGGATGGCGATGGCCCGGCCAGGAGGATGCTGGCGGTTAACGGTCACCGTTGCCGGCCGGGCCGGTGCTGGTGGTTAACGGTCACGGTTGCCGGGCCGGCCGGTGCTGGTGGCTAACGGCCGCCCACCGGGGGCCCGTACGCCCGGCTGGCCTCCTTGATGGCGGTCAGGTAGCCGGCCCGCTCGAAGGCGGATCCGTGGTCACCGGCTGGCACGGCCAGCAGGCCCCGCGCGTCGTCCACGGTGGCGAACCCCTTGCGCTTGAGCCACTCGCCCAGCTCATCGACCAGCACCGCCGCGTGGGCCGGCCCGTGGCGCAGCAGCGACGAGGTGGTCATCACCACGTCGGCGCCGGCCAGCAGGTAGGCGGCCACGTCGGCCGCGGTCTCCACCCCGGTACTGGCCGCGAGCGATGCCCCGACCAGCCCGCGCAGGCGGGCGATCCAGGAGCGGGGAAGCGCCGCCTCCGCCGGGCTCGACAGCGTCAGGCCGCTGCTCACGGTGAGGGTCTCGGGGTCGATGTCGGTCTGCATGAACCTGTTGAAAAGCACCAGCCCGTCCGCCCCGGCCCGGTCGAGCCGGATCGCCATCTCCCCGGCGGAGCTGAAGAACGGCCCGAGCTTGACCGCGACCGGAATGGTGACCGCCGCCTTGACCGTGGTCAGGATGTCGACGTATCGCTGCTCGACGTCGCGGCCGGGCATGCGCGGGTCCGCTGGCAGGTAGTAGACGTTCAGCTCGATCGCGGCGGCACCCGCCTCCTGCATGGCGGCCGCGTAGTCGGTCCAGCCTCCGGCGGTGACGCCGTTCAGGCTCGCGATGACCGGCACGTCCACCGTGCCGGCGGCCCGGCTGAGCAGGTCGAGGTAGCGGCGCGGGCCGGCCGCCTCACCGGTGCCGGGCAGGTAGCTGAGCGATTCCGCGAAGCTCTCGGCGCCGGTCTCGGCGAGCTCCGCGTCCCGCTCGGCCTCCCGCTGTACCTGCTCCTCGAACAGGGACGGCAGGACGATGGCGCCCACCCCGGCATCGGCCAGGTGCTGGACGCCCTGCACGGTGCGGGCGATCGGGCCGGCGGAGGCGACCAGCGGGTTCTTCAGCGTCAGGCCCAGGTAATTCGTGGTCAGGTCCATTCAGTCACTCCTGCGGGCGCTTGGCGGGAACCGTTCGGCCCCCTGCATGGCCATCTCTTCATAGGTGGCCCAGCGCCGGTTGACCTCCTGCTGGGCCAGGCCGAGCAGCCGCTCGGCCTCTGCTGGATCGGACTGGGCGAGGATGCGGTAACGCAGCTCGCGCCCGGTGTAGTCGGCGAGCGCGATCCGCGGCCGCGGCGAGTCGAGCAGGAACGGGTTGCCCCCCTCGGCCCGCACCGCCGGGTCGTAGCGCATCAGCGGCCAGTGGCCGCTGGCTACCGCGCGGTACTGCTGGTCCATCCCGTTGCGCATGTCGATCCCGTGCGCAATGCAGTGGCTGTAGGCGATGACCAGGGACGGGCCCTCGTACGCCTCCGCCTCCCGCAGCGCGCGCAGCGTCTGCTGCGGGTCGGCGCCCATCGCGACCCGCGCCACGTACACGTTGCCGTAGGCGATCGCCTGCAGCGCGAGGTCCTTCTTGGGCACGGCCTTGCCAGCCGCCGCGAACTTGGCGACCGCGCCGAGCGGCGTCGCCTTCGAGCTCTGCCCGCCGGTGTTGGAGTACACCTCGGTGTCGAGCACCAGCACGTTGACGTCGCGCCCGCTGGCCAGCACGTGGTCGAGCCCGCCCGCCCCGATGTCGTAGGCCCAGCCGTCCCCGCCGACCAGCCAGACGCTGCGCCGCACCAGCTGGCCGATCACGCTGCGCAGGTCCGCGACGGCTGCGCGGGCACCCGCGTCCAGCGCGTCCAGCGCGCCCGGCCCGCCTTGCCCGTCCGGCCCGTCCGGCCCCGCCAGCCGGTCCAGCCGGCGCTTGAGCTCGGCGATCCGGTCGCGCTGGGCGGCGAACTCCGACTCACGCCGCTGGGGCGCGTCCAGGATCTGGCCGGCCAGGTCCGCGCCGATCTGCTCGCGCAGCTCCGTCAGCCGGGCCCGGGCCAGCCCAAGGTGCAGGTCGGCGGCGAGCCGGAAGCCCAGCCCGAACTCCGCGTTGTCCTCGAACAGCGAGTTGGACCACGCCGGGCCCCGGCCCGCCGCGTCGGTGGTCCACGGGGTGGTCGGCAGGTTCCCGCCGTAGATCGATGAGCAGCCGGTCGCGTTGGCGATCATGAGCCGGTCGCCGAACAGCTGCGACAGCACCTTGAGGTAGGGGGTCTCGCCGCAGCCGGCGCAGGCGCCGGAGAACTCGAACAGCGGCTGCAGGAACTGGGTGCCGCGGACGGTGCCGAAGTCCACCCGGGACCGCTCGTTGACCGGCAGCGCCTCGAAGAAGGCGATGCTGGCCCGCTGCGGCGCGACCAGCGGCCCGGCCGGCGCGAGGTTGATCGCCCGCCGGCCCGGCTCGGCCGGCGAGATGGCCGGGCATGCCTCCACACACAGCCCGCAGCCGGTGCAGTCCTCCACGTAGACCTGCAGCGTGTAGCGGGAGCCCGGCAGCCCGCGGGCGTCCAGCGGCGCCGACGCGAACTCCGGCGGGGCGCCGTCCAGCCGGGAGGCGTCGTAGAACTTGGACCGGATGACGCTGTGCGGGCAGACGAAGCTGCAGTTGCCGCACTGGATGCACAGGTCCGGGTCCCAGGCCGCCACCTGGTCGGAGATGTTGCGCTTCTCGTAGGCGGTGGTGCCGCTGGGGTAGCTGCCGTCCGCGGGCAGCGCGCTGACCGGCAGGTCGTCGCCGTGGCCGGACATCATCGCAGCGGTGACCGTGCGCACGAACTCCGGCGCGCTGTCCGGCACCGGCGGCGGCACCCGGCGGCGGGCGGTCACCTTGCCGGGGATCTCGATCCGGTGCAGCGCGGCGAGGGCGGCGTCCACGGCGGCGTGGTTGCGCTCGATCACCGCGGCCCCCCGGCGGCGGTAGGTCCTGGCGATCGCGGCCTTGATCGCGGTGGTCGCCTCGTCGGCGGGCATCACCCCGGAGATCGCGAAGAAGCAGGTCTGCAGCACGGTGTTGACCCGGCCCGCCAGCCCGGCGTCGCGCGCCACCCGCCCGGCGTCGATCGCGTACAGGGTGATCTGCTTGGCCAGGATCTTCTCCTGCACCTCGCGGGGCAGGCCGTCCCAGACCTCATCCGGCGGGTCCGGGGTGTTGAGCAGCAGGGTCGCACCCGGCGCGGCGCGGTCCAGCACCTCCGCCCGCTCGATCAGGCGGGGCTGGTGGCAGCCGACGAAACCGGCCCGGCTGACCAGGTAGGGCGCCATGATCGGGTCCGGCCCGAACCGCAGGTGGGAGACGGTCTGCGAGCCGGACTTCTTGGAGTCGTAGACGAAGTACCCCTGGGCGTGCCGCCCGGCGTCCGCACCGAGGATCTTGATGGTGTTCTTGTTCGCGCCAACGGTCCCGTCCGAGCCAAGCCCGAAGAACACGGCGCCAAACGTACCTGCGGGCTCGATGTCCAGATCGCCGTCATAGGGCAGGCTGGTGGCGCCGACATCGTCGGTGATGCCGATCGTGAACCGCGGCTTGGGCTGGCCGGCGGCGAGGTCTGCGAAGACGCCGGCCACCATGCCGGGGGTGAACTCCTTCGACGACAGGCCGTACCGGCCGCCGGTCACCACCGGCATCACCTCGCGCCCACCCGCCGCGTGCGCCTCGGCCAGGGCGGCGAGCACGTCGAGGAACAGCGGCTCGCCGAGGGACCCGGGCTCCTTGGTGCGGTCGAGCACCGCGACCCGCCGGGCGGTGGGCGGCAGCGCGCCGAGCAGCGCCTGCGCCGGGAACGGCCGGTACAGCCGGACCTGGACGACCCCCACCTTCTCGCCGCCGGCCGCGAGGTGCCCGGCGGTGCGGGCGGCGGTCTGCGCCCCGGACCCCATGAGGACGACGACCCGCTCGGCCTCCGGGTGGCCGTGGTACTCCATCAGCCGGTAGCGGCGGCCGGTGCGCTCGCCGAGTGTGTCCATGGCCTCCTGCACGGCGCCGGGCACGGCGGCGTAGAACGGGTTGACGGTCTCGCGGCCCTGGAAGTAGACGTCGGGGTTCTGGGCGGTGCCCCGGATGAACGGCCGGTCCGGCGACAGCGCCCGTTCCCGGTGGGCACGCACCAGGCTGGCCGGGATCAGGGCGCGCAGGTCGTCGTCGTTAAGCAGCTCGATCGTGTTCAGCTCGTGCGAGGTGCGGAAACCGTCGAAGAAGTGCACGAACGGTATCCGGGTGGCCAGCGTCGCCGCCTGGGCGACCAGCGCCAGGTCATGCGCCTCCTGCACCGACGCGGAGGCCAGCAGCGCGAAGCCGGTCTGCCGGACCGCCATCACGTCGGACTGGTCACCGAAGATGGACAGTCCCTGCGCCGCCAGCGAGCGCGCGGCCACGTGCAGCACCGCCGGGGTCAGCTCCCCGGCGATCTTGTACATGTTCGGGATCATCAGGAGCAGGCCCTGGGAGGCGGTGAAGGTCGTCGTCAGCGCACCGGACTGGAGCGCGCCGTGCAGCGCGCCCGCCGCACCGCCCTCGCTCTGCATCTCGACCACGGTCGGCACGGTGCCCCACAGGTTGGGGCGGTGGGCGGTGGCCCATTCATCGGCCAGTTCCGCCATCGGCGACGACGGCGTGATCGGGTAGATGCAGCAGACCTCGTTGAGCCGGTAGGCGACCGACACCGCTGCCTCGTTCCCGTCAATGGTGACCCTGGTCTCCTGATGGCCTGCCTCGCGGGCGCTTCGCTTGGTCGTGCCGGAGGCGCGAGATGTGGCACCTTGCGAGGCCGGTCCTCGCCGCCGGGACACCGCGGCGGCCCTGGCGGGCCTCGCGGCGTTCGGCCCGGTGGCTGCGGCGTTCGTCTGTCGACTCATTGCGGCTCGGGCTCCATCTCGATGGCGTGGACCGGGCACTGGTCGTAGCAGGTACCGCAGCCGGTGCAGCGGTCGTAGTCGAACCGGTAGCGGTTGCCGGGCCCCAGCTTGATCACCGCGTCCTCCGGGCAGGCGCCCAGGCAGCCGTCGCACTCGAAGCAGTTCCCGCACGACAGGCACCGGCCGGCCTCGTAGACGGCCTGGCTGGCGGTGAGCCCGCCGACCACCTCGGCGAAGTCGCTCACCCGCTCCTCCGGCGGGCGCTCGGGCTGGCTGCGGCGGCCCGCGTCGGTGAAGTACCACGGGTGGAGCAGGCCGAAGCTGGCCACGTCGTGCTTGGCCGGCCGGGCCGGCTCCTCGCCGCGCAGGTAGGCGTCGATGAACCCGGCCGCCTTCTTGCCGTGGCCGACGCCCACCGTGACGGTCCGCTCGGCGGGCACCATGTCGCCGCCCGCGAACACCCCCGGGCAGCCGGTCATCATCGAGGCCGACACCACCACCGTGCCGTCCTTCTTGAACTCCACCCCGGGCAACTGCCGCAGGAAGGCGGTGTCGGCGTCCTGCCCGAGGGCGAGGATCAGGGTGTCCGCGGACAGCGTCTCCAGCCGCCCGGTGGGCCGCGGGAACCCGGAGTCGTCGAGCTCCATGACCTCCACCGTCATCTCCGGTCCGTCGAAGGCGGTGATCGTGTGCAGCCAGTTGATGCGCACGCCTTCCCGCTCGGCCTCCTGCGCCTCCTCCTCGTGAGCGGGCATCTGCGCCCGGGTGCGGCGGTAGACGATCGTGGTGTCGGACGCGCCCAGCCGCTTGGCCACCCGGGCCGCGTCCATCGCGGTGTTGCCGCCGCCGTAGACCGCCACCTGCCGGCCGAGCACCGGGTGGTTGCCGGAGGCGACGTCACGCAGGAACGAGACCGCGTCGATGATCCGGCTGGCGTCGCGGGCCGGGATGTCGATGTGCTTGGACAGGTGCGCCCCGACCGCGACGAAGACGGCGTCGAAGCCGCCGCCGCGGCGCTCGGCTGCCAGGTCGGTGACCCGGTGGCCGCAGGTGATCCGCACACCCAGGGCGGTGAGCCGGGCCACCTCGCCGTCCAGCACGTCGCGGGGCAGCCGGTAGGCGGGGATGCCGTAGCGCATCATCCCGCCCGGCTCGTCGCTGGCGTCGCGGATCTCGACCTCGTGGCCGAGCCTGGCCAGGTGGTAGGCGGCGGACAGGCCGCTCGGGCCCGCGCCGACGATCAGCACCCGGCGCGCGGTGCGGGCCGGCGGGCCGTCGAACTGCCAGCCGTGCTCCAGCGCGAGATCGCCGAGGAAGCGTTCCACCGCGTGGATGGATACCTCGCTGTCGAGGTGGGCGCGGTTGCAGACGCTCTCGCACGGGTGGTAGCAGACCCGGCCGTGGATGGCGGGCAGCGGATTGTCCGCGACCAGCTGGCGCCAGGCCTGCTCATGCTGGCCGGCCTGGGTGAAGCCCAGCCACGCCTGGATGTTCTCCCCGGCCGGGCAGCCCGCGTTGCAGGGTGGCAGCAGGTCCAGGTAGACCGGCCGGCGGGTGCGGACGGGGCCGGCCCGTGCGGCGCCGTGCAGCAGGTCGGGCAGGGGCGTGAGATCGCCGGGCGGATGGGTCATGCCGGCAGCCCACCCGGGTTGACAGCTCGCATGATGCTCAGCCTTTCCCAGTCGGGGCTGTCCCCGCCAGGGACGAACGGCCCCCAACCCGGTCCCTGCAGGGCTTGTCCCACGCTACGGGGAGCAGACCGCTGGCGCGTAGGCGGGGAGGTTGGCGGGCCGCTGATCAGGTGCTGGCGGGCGGGCCGGCGGCGATCCGCCCGGCGATCTCGCGCATCCGCTCGGGGGAGTCGTGCGGCATCTCCCAGCGGGTCTCCAGCCACCAGGTGCAGCCCGCCTCCGCCCACGGCGCGACCTGCGCGGCGGCGGCGGCGCGGTCATCGGCCGGGGTCTCGCCCTCCGCCACCATGTCCAGGCCGGGCCCGGCCGCGTTCGCGGCCAGCCACGCGCGTACCGCGCGGGCGTCGTCCGGGCCGGCCTCCCGGTCCCCGAGCTCGTACTGCGGGATGAGGCCGGCGCAGCGCAGCACCCGGCGCATGGACTTGGGCCGCGGCCACACGCCGACCACCCAGACCGGGACCGGCCGCTGGACGGGCTGGCAGGCCCGGGTCAGGTCGTCGCGGTCGCAGTCGTAGCGGTAGTGCTGCCCGTGGTAGCTCGTCTCCCCGGCCCACAGCGCGTGGATCAGGTCGATCCCCTCGTCGAGCCGTTCGGCCCGCTCACGGACGCCGGTGACCTCGCCGGTGTCGGGCAGGCCGGTGCCGATGGCACCGATGCCCACCGCGAGGGTCGCCCGGCCGCCGGAGAGCTGGTCCAGCGTCGCCACCTGGCTGGCCACCTTCCACGGGCGCCGCCACGGCAGCGGGGTGAGCATGGTGCCCAGCCGGACGCGGCTGGTCCGGGCGGCGATGGCCGCCAGCAGCGTCCACGCGTCCACCCCGTAGCCGGCCTCCCACACGAACACGCCGTCCCACCCGGCCTGCTCGGCCATCACCGCCTGCTCCAGCTGCTCCGGCGCGGTTCCCCCCGGCAGCACCACACCAGCGCGCATCCCGTTTCCGGTCATGGTCCGGTCCTATCAGAGGCGGCCGGCACCCCGGGCACCCGGGACCGGCGCGCCCTGCTTCGGGGCCCGGCGGCCGCCCCGCGGGGGCAGCCTGGTCAGCTCTGCCCGCGCGGCGCCGCCGCGGGGCCCGGGCGGAACAGGAACGCGGCGATGACGGCGCCGGCGGCGAAGATGCCCGCGGCCCACCAGAACGCGGTGGTGTAGCCATGCAGCTGGGCGAGCTCGGCCAGCGCGGGCACCGGATGCCCGCCAGCCATGGTGCGCGGGCCGAGGTGGGCGGTGAGGTAGGCCACGGCCGAACTGGCGGCCACGGTGTTCAGCAGCGATGTGCCGATCGAGCCGCCGACCTGCTGGCCGGTGTTGACCAGGGCGGACGCGACGCCGGCGTCGGAGGGGGCCACGCCGGAGGTGCCGGTATTCATCGACGGCGAGATGATGAACCCGATTCCCGCCGCGCATACCAGCAGCGGCGGCAGGACGTCGGCCAGGTAGCTGGAGTGCACACCGATCCGGGTGAGCCAGGCCAGGCCGGCGGCCGCGGCGAGCATTCCGGGGGCGATCAGCAGCCGCGGCCCGAGGCGCGGCAGCAGGACGATGTTGGCCAGGTTCGCACACGCGATGATGCAGACGACCATCGGGAGGAACGCAACGCCCGTGGTGACCGGGCTGTAGCCCAGGGTCTGCTGCAGGTAGTAGGTCAGGAAGAGGAAGATCCCGAACATCCCGGCGCCGACGATCAGGGTCGACAGATAGGCGGCGGCGCGGTTGCGGTCCAGGACGAGCCGCAGCGGCATCAGCGGCTCGGCGGCGCGGGTCTCCCACCAGGCGAAGACGATGAGCAGGATGCCTCCCGCGGCAAGGAATCCCCAGGTGGACGGGGTGTGCCAGCTGTGGTTCGCGGCGTTGGAGAACCCGTAGACGATGCAGAACATCCCGGTGCCCTCGGCGATGAAGCCGGGCAGGTCGAGCCGCGGCCGCCGTCGCGCTGGCTGCCGGGGCAGCAGCGCAAGAGCACCGATCCCGGCGATCACGGCGAAGATCAGATTGACGTAAAGGCACCAGCGCCAGGTCAGGTACTCGGTCAGCAGGCCGCCGAGCAGCAGGCCCACCGCGCCCCCGGCGCCAGCGATCGCGCCGAAGATGCCGAACGCCTTCCCGCGATCCTTCGAGCCGCTGAACGTGGTGGTCAGCAGCGACAGCGCCGCCGGCGCCAGCAGGGCACCGAACGCGCCCTGGCAGGCCCGCGCCGCGATCAGCGTGCCGAAGCTGCTCGCCGCCCCGCCGACCGCTGACGCGGCGGCGAAACCGGTCAGGCCGGCCAGGAACGTGGTCTTGCGGCCGATCAGGTCGGTGAGCCTTCCGCCGAGCAGCAGCAGGCTGCCGAAGGCCAGCGCGTAGGCGGTGATCACCCACTGCCGGCTCGCGTTGCCGAAGTGCAGTTCCATCTGCGCCGAGGGCAGCGCGATGTTCACGATGGTGGCGTCCAGCACGACCATCAGCTGGGCGATCGCGACGACGGCGAGGATCAGCCAGCGCCGCGATGGGCCGGCTGGGCGCACCGGGGCCGGCGCCCCCGCTCCAGTCACGCTGGCCGGGCTGGAAACCTGTGTGGCGCTGCTCATGTCGCTGCCTTCCTTGCTCGCGGGCCAGGACATGCGTGCAGTCTAAAGTAAGATTGCAGTTGAATGCAAATTTGCACTCTGATGTATCCTGATTGCATGGCAGAGACAGGACTCCGGGAGCGTGCCAAGGCCCGGCGCCGGGAAGCGATCATCCATGCCGCGTACCAGCTGTTCGCAGAGCGCGGCTATGAGGCCACGACGGTCGCCGACATCGCAGAGGCCGCCGAGGTGGCACCGCGCACCGTCGCGTTGTACTTCCCGGCCAAGCAGGACATCGCCCTGTCCCGGTTCAGCGACGCGGCCGCCGAGCTCAGCCACGACCTGCGCGAGCGCCCTTCCGGGGAGACGCTCCCGGCCACCGTCGGCCGGTGGCTGCGCAGCCGGGACGCCCGGCCCGATGAAGTGGCGCTGCGGGAACTGGCACGCCGCATGTTCGAGGCCAATCCGGAGCTGCGCGCCCTGCGGACAGCGCGGATGGCAGCGGCGATCGAGGAAGGCGCCAAGATCATTTCCAGCGAGACCGGCGACGGCCCGGGCGCACCCGGGCCGCGCATCGCCGCGGTGGCAGCCGCCGCGATCGTGGACGAGCTTGCCTTCGCTCCTCCTGGCCCGGACCGCGAGCGGGCCATCACCACTGCCGTGCGGTTCCTGGAGGCCGGGATAGGCGCCCTGTGATGCCCGGTCCCGGCCGGCCCGCTGGGCACGGCGCCGGCCGGGGCGCTGGCCGATGGGCCCCGGCCGGCGGGAGACTGGCGGGGTGACCAGCATCGTCCGGGCGTCGGTCCGCGTGGAAGGGATCGTGCAGGGGGTGGGCTTCCGCCCCTTCGTGTACTCGCTCGCCACCCGGCTCGGGCTGGCCGGGTGGGTCGGCAACGACGTGGACGGCGTGTTCGCGGAGGTCGAGGGCAGCGCGGTGGGCGTGCAGGAGTTCCTGGGCCTGCTGGAGGCGCAGGCGCCGCCGCTGGCCCGGGTGGACCGGGTGACGGCGGCGGCCATGTCTCCGCACGGGGGGTCGGGGTTCGTGATCGTCGCCAGCGACCACACCGGCCGCCGCCGCGCGCTGGTCTCGGCGGACAGTGCGACCTGCGACGATTGCCTGGCCGAGCTGGCCGACCCGGCCGACAGGCGTTATGCGTATCCGTTCATCAACTGCACCAACTGCGGGCCGCGGTTCACCATCGTGACCGGTGTGCCCTATGACCGGCCGCTGACCACCATGGCGCCGTTCACCATGTGCGCGGCGTGCG
>DATIXO010000119.1:0-11525 GCA_035518495.1 Streptosporangiaceae bacterium | reverse complement strand
CTTCGCCAGCTGCGGCACGAGCCGGAACCGGGCGGTGTGATACTGCGCGGCCACCTTGCCCTTGCCGGTCCGGCACGGCGACCCGGCCGGGGCCGCGCAGGAGGACATCGGGCAGTCGTTCGCCTCGGCGCGCAGGAAGTCGTCGGCGCTCACCCGCAGATCGTTTCATGGGGGTGTGTCATCCGGCCAGCCGTATGCAACAACCCGTGAAACACGGTTCGCCCTGGCCGGCATCTGGCGGCCACCTGTTTCACAGGTGGCCGCCTATGAAACGCTGTCCCCGCGGGCCGGAAGTCAGGCGGCCGGAACCCGCGCATTCAGGCGGCCCTTGACCACATCGCCGCCCGGACAGTCACTGGGCTGCCGCTGAATGACCAGGCGCCTCCGGGCCGACGGCACCAGCCTGCTCTTCGGCGTTCGCGCGGCCGGCGAACACCGAACCAAAACGAGCAGCAACGCCCCGAGGCCGAAGATGAGGCTACCCCGGTTCGGCGAGCTGGCACCGCGCCCGCACAGCCCGCGGGCCGGCTCGGCGACCTGGCCGAACTCACCGCCTCGATCAAGATTCAGGGCCTGTTCGAGCCACTGGTGGTTCTGTCCGCGGCCGCCTGCACTGCGCAGCCTCCCACTGCCACCGCGGCAGGCCGGTGTGGTCCGGCACCTGGACCGGGCCGAAGTCCCGGGCCCGCGCGCCGCGTGCGCTTGCCGGCGAGCGGTTGCCTGTAATGCTGTAAGCGGGCGACTATCGATCTTGTTCGGCTGTCGCCGACGTGATCTGGGTCTCGCCCGCGGCGCGCGCTGACTGTCAGACTTTTTCCCATGCGGCGCGGGTTTCGCGGTCTGTGGCCAGTCGCGGTGATAGCGGTGATAGCGGCTGGAGCCGGCTGGCTGCTGTACGCGGTGGGGACATCGCCGCATCGCAGTGAGCTGGTCCCTTACTGGGGGCTCGCGGCCACTGTCGTCACCATCGCGGCGGGCTGGATCTCCTGGGCATGGCGCGCGCGGGCCGGGACGCCCGGCGACGCGGCTAAGGGGCCGGCCGCGGACCACATTGCTGATGTGCTGGCCCGGGCCGTCACCGGCCAGTGGACCCGCGCGGCCGCCGACCGCGGGCTGCTGGCGCCCGAGCCGATCCCGGTGCGGTGGCGCCGGCCCGCCGTGCCGCTGGCCGGCCCGGTGGCCGCCGCGACAAGCGCGCGGCGGTTCGAGCCGCTGCCCGAGATGACCTTGACGACCCCGCGGCAGCTCGCCGGGGGAGACATCGGCGACCTGCACCAGCTGTACGGAGGTCTGGGGTCGGGCCGGCTTGTGATCGCCGGCGCCCCGGGGTCAGGCAAGAGCGGGGCCGCGGTGCTGCTGATCCTGGCAGCCCTCAGGCACCGCGATCACGTGGCCGGGGCTGAACGGCCCAGCGTGCCAGTGCCGGTGATGTTCACCCTGCACGGATGGGACCCGGTCGCCCAGCCGGTCCAGGACTGGCTCGCGGCCCGGCTCGGGCAGACCTACCCGCTGCTGGCCGGCCGGGCCGGCGCGGTGACATCCGCGCGGCTGCTGGCCGCGGGCAAGATCGCAGTGATCCTGGACGGGCTGGATGAGATCCCCGGGGAGCTGCAGCCCGCGGCGCTGCGGGCACTCAGCCATCAGGCAGCCTTCCGGCTGGTGATCCTGGCCCGCACCGACGAGATGGCCGCCGCGGCAGCCCAGAGCCAGCTGGAAGGCGCCGCCGCCGTCGAGCTCCAGGACGTGGACGCCGCGACAGCCGCCGACTACCTCACCCGCGTCCAGCTCGACCCGCCGCCCGCAGGCTGGAGCGACCTGATCAGGCACCTCCGCCACGCCCCGGATACCCCCCTCGCCGGGGCGCTGGGCAGCCCGCTGACCCTGACTCTGGTCCGCGACACCTACCGTGACCGCGACGACGTCCGCGAGCTTCTCGACTTCTGCGACTCCCCGGCGAGCGCCGTATCGCGGGACGACATCATCGATCATCTCCTGGACCGCGTCCTGCCCGCCGCCTACGCCCAGCAGCCCGGCCAGCCGCCGCCGAGATACGACCTCCCGGCGGCGCGCAATGCCCTCACCAGGCTCGCCGCGCAGATGAACCGGGAAGGAACCCGCGACCTGCGATGGTGGACCATCCCCAGGTGGGTGACACGCGTGCCCCGGATACTGCTGCAAGCACTCGCGGTCGCGGCCTTGGCAGCCCTGCTCGAGCTCGTCGGGGTGGCACTGTATCCTCCCGAGGACTGGGCCGCCGAGATCGTCTTCGGGCTCGATAGCGGCCTCGGGACTGGCCTGCTGTTTGGGCTCGTGCTCGGGCTCGGAATCGCGGTCGTGCGACGACACGACGCTCCCCGGCGGATGAGGCCGGGCCGATGGCACAAGCCGCCGCGCCGGGATGCCCTCGGGCGGGGGCTTGTGTCCGGGCTCGTCGTCGGGATCGGAATCGGCTTCCTGGCCTCGGGCTACTCCGGGCACTGGCCCGCCGGGCTCGCAGCCGGGTCCGCCTCAGGGCTCGCGACCGCGCTTGTGGTCACGTTCTCCGGCTCTGGGGTAGATGAGGCCAGTTCCGTCATGCCGCTCACTTCGTGGCGCAACGACCTGGCGTTCGGGCTCACGATTGGGCTCCTGGCCGGATTCTCGATCGGGCTCGTCTCGCTCTGGATCCAGGCGGTCGTCCCCTGGATCTACCACGTCGCCTCCGCACTGGGGGACGGGCTCGCGGCCGCGCTTGTGGTCACGCTCTGCAGCACCAAGACCTGGCCGGCGGCAGTCACCTTCATGCAGCTCGCTGCACGCTGGCATACGCCGCCACGGCTCATGCGGTTTCTCGAGGATGCCCGCCACCGCAATGTGCTGCGCAGCATCGGGCCGGCCTACCAGTTCCGCCACGCCCGTCTCCAAGACCGCCTAGCCGGGGCGGTAAGAAACGTGTCACCAGCCGCAAACGAGGATGATCGCGCGGGCCAGACAGGGAAGTCGCCGATGACGTCGTCGTAGCGCGGCAGGCCATGGGGCGAGGTGCTGCCCACGCTGCTCACCGTCACCTGCGGCCGCACCGTGCTCGCCGTGCAACGCCGCGTTCGGCAGCGACGTCATCGCCCGGCACACCGCCTGGGACGGGCTCGGCCCCGGCCGCCTCGGCGGCCCCCGCCGGCGGGCCTGCCTCACGGGCCGCCGCACGGCCCGGGCCCCTGCGCTGCCGGTGGCTGCCCCCCGGCGGCGGGCACCGGGCCCTCAGCGACTGCCAGACCGCCTGCCAGCCTTCCGGCCCGGCTTTCCGTCAGCCGTCTTGCCAGCGGTCTTGCCCGCCAGGGGCCAGCAGCTTCTGCAGCCAGGCCCGGTCCCCTACATGACCGGGACGGCCACCTCATACCGATCTTGCTTCGTCACAAATCCAAGATCATGCGGTGGCCGTCCGCATACGGCAGCTATCAGTGACAGCCTCCGTCAGTCGGTCAGGGTCAAGGTGTAGTCGGTGAAGTTATTGATGTCCAGCTGGCGGAACCCGTGTCCCTAGGGTCGGCCCCTAGGCTTACCCAGGGTCGAGCCTAGGGTCGGCCCCTAGCGGTTGCGGTCTGGACGGGGACTGCACGGCCGTTTCAAGATCATAAGATGAGGACCCAGCGTGGCGGGCAGCTGCTGAGGCCCTGCCGCCGGCGCAGGCGCTCAGCGACTTCTTCAACTCGGGTCCGAAGAACCACGGGCTGGCCGAAGGCCTCGCCGACCTGAGGATGAAGTTCGACAAGTTCGCCAATGCCTCAGGCGCATTCGAGCAGGCCGCCGTGGCCGAGGCGCACCAGCCCGCCCGGCGCTGGTTCCGCCGGGGCTCTCGCGGGAAGGCGAGGGGCGCCCTGCGAACCTGATCTTGTCAATAAACCTTCGATTTACAACACGCGGAGCCGCGCCCGGGGTGCTGGTCCTGACCACCTATGCCGACCAGGACGCAATCGGCCCCGCACTGCAGGCCGGAACGTAGCCAGGCTGCGGAACGGGCAGGCGGCTTCCCGCGAGGGCAAGGCCAAGATCACGCTGGCGACTGCTGAGCAAGATCCACAGCGCCACGCTTACAGGATTACAACTGCGCAGACTATTGCACCTAGTGGCGCGCCTCCCTGAGTTGATCTTGGTCGGGGCGTACTGTGGCCGCGGCTGGTGACGGGAGGTGCACGCGCTGAAGCTGACCATTACGGCGGTGTCCGATCCGGATTACCCGCTGCGTAATGCCCGGAATCCGGGTGCGGAGAACTACAGCGCGTATCTGGCGAGCGGCCTGGAGCCGGCCGGCGTGTGGGCCGGGTCGGGCCTGGCGGCCCTGGGCATCGGCGGGGGCACGCTGGTCGATCATGACGTGATGCGGGCGCTGTACGGGGAGGGCCGGCTGGCGCCGAACGGCGTGCAGGCGGGCAACGGCGCGAGCGTCACCTACCGGCTGCACGCTGAGCAGGCCGGGCAGCTGCTTGAGGCCGTGGTCAGGGCGCAGCGGCTGGACCGGGCGGCGGACGCGGAGCAGATCGAGGCGATCCGGCTGGCGCTGCTGATGAAGCACCGCAAGTCGGTGGCCGCGTGGGACCTGACGTTCAGCGTGCCGAAGTCGGTCAGCATCGTGTACGCCGCGTACAAGTCGGCGGCGGCCAGGGCGCGGCGGGACGGCGACGGTGACGGCGCGGCTGCGGCTGAGGCGAGGGCCGCGGAGATCGAGGCCATCGTGATGGGCACGGTGACGGAGGTCATCGCGCTGATCGAGCAGGATGTGCGGACGCGGACGGGGCAGGCGGGCCGGGAGATCCGGGACACGCGGGGGCTGGTCGCGGCGCTGTTCCTGCATCACGAGTCGCGGGAGTGCGAGCCGCAGCTGCACGTTCACGCCAGCGTGCTGAACGCGGCGCAGGCCGCGGATTACGGCGATGACCGGTTCCGGGCGCTGGACGGCGATTCGGTCATCACGATGGGCCCGCACTGGCAGGGCGTCGCGGCGGATGCGATCGCGTCGAAGCTGGCGGCGGCGGGGTACACGATGACGCCGAGCGAGGACGGCCTGGCCCATGAGATCGCGGGCGTCAGCAAGGCGGCGCGGGAGGCGCTGAGCACGCGGACGGGGCGGCTGACCGGGCAGGCGCGGGAGTGGGCGGCGCGGTTCCGCGAGGTGCGCGGCCGGGAGCCGACCGCGAAAGAGCTGCGGATCATCAGCCAGCAGGCGACGCTGTACACCCGAAAGGCCAAGGAGGCGCCGCCGTCGCCGGCCGGGCAGCTGGCCAGGTGGGAGCTGAAGTACCTCGCTGCGGTGCATCAGGCCCTGGCGGATGTGCCTGCTGCAGTCCGTGATCCGCGGGACGTGCCGCGCATCACGCAGCAGTCCCGCGCGGCGGTGATCGAGATGGGGATCGCGTCGGTGCAGCGGCAGCGGGCGGCGTGGAAGTGGCCGCACCTGTCGCATGAGATCGGCCGTTACCTGTCGGCGGTCACGCCGGGGCTGTCCGCGGCCGACCATGATGCGCTGCGCCGTGATCTTGTCCGGGAGGCGCTGCAGTCGCCGTCGGTGATGCTGCTGACCCCGCCGCCGCTGGTCGAGGTGCCCGGGGCGCTGCGGCGCCGGTCGGACGGCGGGACGGTTTTCAACCGCGGCAGCCAGTCGCACAAGTACGCGACGACCGGTCAGCTGGACATGGAAGACCGGGTCCTGCTGCGTGCGGCACGGCCTGCTGCGTTCCGGCCGGACGAGCGGACGGTCCGCGAGGCCCTCGCCGCCGAGCGGGGGCTGTCGCCTGATCAGCGGGCCGCCGCTGAGGGCATGCTGCTGAACCGGGCTGCTGTATCGCTCCTGCAGGCCGGCGCGGGCACGGGCAAGTCAACGACGATGGGCGCTGTTTCCCGGGTCTGGGAGCAGGTCAGCGAGGGCACGGCCATCGGCCTGGCGGTGAGCACGAACGCGGCCCGCAGCCTGCAGCAGGCCGGGGTGGCCCGGACGCATAACACGGCTGATTTCCTCGGCGCCCTTGATCCGGCGAGAGCCGGCAAGCCGGTGACGGCGGGCCCGGGGCGGTGCGGCTGCCTGCACGACGGCACCCGCGGGCATCTGCGCGTCGGCCGCGGGGACCGCCTGGTCGTGGACGAGGCCGCGACAGTGTCCACCGCCCAGCTGGACGTGATAACCGAGATCGCCGTCCGGCACGGCGCGGTCGTGGACCTGGCCGGCGACTCCGCGCAGAACACGGCCGTGGAGGCGGGCGGGATGTTCCCGCTGCTGGCGGACCGGCGGCCGGGGGCCACGTTCACGCTGTCCGAAGTGCACCGGATGAAAGCGGACTGGGAAAAGGCCGCGTCCGTGCGGCTGGCCGCCGGTGACAAGTCGGTTTACCGCGAGTACGAGCGCCGCGGCCGGATCTACTCGGGCAGCGGCCAGCAGATGAACGCGCTCGCGGTGCGGCACTGGGCGGGGGACTGGCTGCGCACCGGCCAGGACGCGGTGCTGATCACGCACAGCAATGAGCAGGCGGCGCAGCTGTCGCGGATGGCCCGCGACCTGCTGATCGACAGGGGCCTGCTGCCGGACCGCGCGGACGTGACCCTGGCGGACGGCAATGAGGCCGTCACGGGTGACGTTGTCCGGGCGCGGCATAACGAGAAGACCGACGCCGCGGGCCAGCCGCTGTCCAACCGTGACGAGCTGAGGATCGAGGGCTGGCGGCAGGCACCGGACGGCGGCCGGCAGGCCATCGTGCGGCGCCGGATCGAGGCCGGGACAGGCGGGTGGACAGCGGCGTTTGCGGTGCCCGAGTCCTACCTGAAAGATCATTCCGAGCTGGCGTACTCGCGGAATGACACCGTCGTGCAGGGCCGCACCGCCAGGGCCGGGCTGCTGGTGCCCGGTCAGGCGCAGCTGGACCGCAAGGCATTGCACGTCGGCATGACCCGCGGCTCAGAACTTAACGCCGTGTACCTGGACGTGACGCGGGGCGGGGAGCGGCTGAACCGCGAGCCGGGGCAGGCACCCGCGCCGGGGCGTGAGAAGCCCCCGCCGCAGGTCACCTCACCCGAGGCTTTGTTCGCGTCGTACCTGGAACGCGATGGTGACGAGCTGTCCGCGACGGCGACGATCGAGGCAGAGCAGGAAGAGGCCACGTCGCTGCCGCGCCTGGTCAGCCAGTGGTCAGCGATCGTCCGCATGGAGCACCAGGCACGGATGGAGAACGTGCTGCGGCAGGAACTATCCGACTACGAATACCGGCGGATGGGAAACGACCCGGAGCGGCCGATCCTGAACAACCTGCTGCACGCAGCCCAGCAGGCCGGCCTGGATTCCGAGGCACTCGCCCGGCGGGCTGTGCAGCAGCGTGACCTGGCGCAGGTCCGCAGCGTCGCCGCGGTGCTGCACGGCCGCGTCAGCAAGATCACAGGCCCGGTGAGCCCGTCGGCGCCGGCTTCGTATGAGGCGGCTACGCCGCGGATGGCTGACCCGCAGATGCAGCGCGCCGCCCGCGAGACGGCGCAGCTGGCGGACGCGAAGATCGCCGGGCTGGGTGAGCAGCTGGCGGCGGACCCGCCCGCCTGGACCGCGGAGCGGCTCGGGCCGGTGCCGGACGGCAGCCTGGAACGCGCGGAATGGACCCGGAAGGCCGCCAGAGTCGAGACGGCCCGGCAGCTGACCGGCTGGACGGACCCCGGGCATGCGCTCGGCCCGCTGCCGGACAAGACCTACACCGAGATCGTCGCGGCGCACCGGGCCGCGGCGGAGGCCCTCGGCCTGTCCCGGGCTGAGCGTGACCGCCTGGCGGCGACAGACGGGGAACTGCGGGCCCGGGTCGCGGAAGGGGAGCGGGCCCGGGCGCACCTGCCGGCGCGGGCTGACGGGCGGCTGCGCGGCTACGGGTACGCGATCCAGGAGAACCGCTCGGCGGCCGCGCTGGAAGCCGCGGCAGGCAACCATGACGCAGCGGGCCGGCTGCAGGCCCGGGCTGAGCGTGACGCGCGGCTGCTTGCCCGGGCCGAGGCCGACGACGCGGCCCGCCAGGCCGCGCTGGAGGCGACCGGGGCCACGCGGACCGAGGCCCGCCTGTCGGCGCTCGAGCTCGAGCGGCGCGGCGCCGTCGCCGGCTCCGGGTCTGTCTGCCCGCAGGAGCCCAGCGCGGACATCCTGGCCCGCGGCCCGCAGCCGGGAACCGCTGAGTACAGCGCCCTGATCACGGCCTGGGCCCGCGAAGAACAGGACTGGCAGCCCGCCGGGACCGCGGCGCCGCCGCCGGCGCCGGAGCGGATGCCGCACATCGAGGCCCTGTCGGCTAACGTCGGCGTCGCCGCCGCTCAGCCGCCGCCGGCTGCTGAGCCGGAGGCGGGCGAGCCGGAACCTCAGGCCGCTGCCGCGGGGACACAGGACATCGACGCGGTGCTGGCGAGCCTGCCGGCACGGCGGGCCGAGATCGAGGCGGCCGGCGGCCGCGGCGGACCTCAGCGGGTGACCGAGCCCCCCGAGCCCGGCCGGGACGCCGGGCCCGCCGGGCCAGCTGCCGCAGCGGCCCGTGATCCGGCTGCTCAGCCTGACGCCGAAGCCGCCGCGGAGCAGGAAGCCGGGCTGGTCACCCCGGCCGGTGACGCGGCCGGCGCCGAGATCACCAGCCCCGTGCCCGTGACGCCAGACGACCATGACGTCACGACGCCGGCAGCAGGTGTCACCGGGACCGTGACGCCAGCGCCCGCGGGCGAGGCTGAGCCTGTGACAGCGGCAGCTGACCCCGTGACCGAGCCCGACGCGGGCGAGCCCGCTGCCGCTTATGAGAACGCGACCGGAACTGAGGCCGAGCCAGACACGCCAGTGCGCAAGCCTCAGACCGGGATCGAAGCTCAGGCCGCCGCACAGGTGCCGGAACCGGCCATCGCGACCGGAGCGGCAGCAGGGGCTGGTGTCAGCCAGCCCGGCCGCGGGCCGGAGGCCGAGGCCCCGCCGGAGCCCGGGGCCGGCGAGCCTGAGGCTGAGGCGCAGCTGCCGGCCGGGAACGGCCGCACGCTGGCTGACCTGGCCATCAGCGACGATCACAGCTATCAGGCCGGCGCTGACCCCGAGCCCGATTACGGGCCCGCGCCGGCGGATGAGCCCGACCCTGAGGCTGACTACAGCTACGGCTACGACACGGCCGAGGCTGACTACAGCTACGGCTGCGACACGCCTGAGGCGGACTGCGGGTACGAACTAGGCGACTAGCACCCCGATCTGCCCGGCAACCCAGCGCATCATGGACGTGACCGCAAGTGAAAGGGCCAGGAGAGCATGGGCTTATTCAGCCGCAGGCCGCCAGCACCGGCAGCGCCAGCGTTCCCGGCACCGCGGCAGGCCGCCCGGCAGTGGCTCGATGTGCCGTTCAGCGAAAAGGACGAGGCGAAATCAGCCGGCGCGCGCTGGGATCCAGCGACCGAGCGCTGGTATGCGCCGCCGGGCAGGATGAGGCAGCTGGAGCAGTGGGCGGCGCTTCCGGACCTGCCTGACCTGCTGCCCGGGGAGGACCGGACCCTCGGCGGCGGCCTCTTTGTCGATCTTGTCCCGCAGTCGTGCTGGTGGACCAACACGCGATCGGCGCTGCGGGAGGAATCGTGGGACCGGGTCCGGCGCATGGTGTACCGGCGGGCCGGGAACCGGTGCGAGGCGTGCGACGCCTCACGCGCAGACGGCGCCCGGCTGGAAGCACACGAGCGCTGGGAGTACGCCGGCGGCGTTCAGCACCTGCGGCGGCTCATCTGCCTCTGCCAGCCCTGTCACACGACCACGCACATGGGCCTGGCGCAGATCCGGGGCGCCGCCGGGTCCGCGGCCCGGCATCTGATGGATGTCACGCACATGACCCCGGCCCAGGCCGGCGCGCACATTGAGGCGGCGTTCGCGACGTGGCGGACAAGGTCAGCACAGTCCTGGGAGCTTGACCTGAGCATGCTGTCGGGCCTGGGCCTGCGGCTGACTCCGGAAGCGGCCGCCAAACGGGATGCGGCACGGCGGGCTGGGCGAGATGACGCGTGGGTACCGCGAGTGATGCCGCGCCGCGATGATGACGCTGACGACAGCGACCCGTGCTCAGGCGCCGCGACCCTGACGATAACCCCTGTCTACGGCGACGGCGACGGCTGGCCGTTCAGGCACTGAGCAACTGCGAGCGGTCCCACCGCGTCACGTAGCCGCTGCGCTTGCGCGGCCCACGCACTTAAGCCGCTGATGGCGGGCACCGGGGCTGTCGTGACAGATTGGCATTGCGAGGGGCTAGAGCTTTCTCGCTTCGTGATCGAAGAGGTGAGGATGACGGTCGTCGGTCTTCTCCAGCCGGGCGTCATGGGTGCGGCGATTGGGGCCGAGCTAACCCAGGCCGGGCATCAGGTGTTGCGGGTCTCGTCGGGTCGCTCGGCCGCGACGGCAGCCAGGGCGCGCGCCGCCGGGCTTGATGATGTCGGCGATATGCCGCAGTTCCTAGCGCAGGCAAAAGGTGATCGTCGGCGTTTGCCCGTCGCAGGCTGCCGAAGGACTTGCACAGGCGGCGGGTGCAGCCGAACCACTCCCCGGCCTGCCCGCAGGTCAGCCCTTCCACGTACCGGGCGCGCAGTGCTCATGCACTCGGCTTGCTCTGGCTCCTGCGACTCAGATGCCAGGTCCGTATGGTCTCCGGCCGCCAAAGACGGATCCGGCCTATGTACCGATCAGGCTTTGGCATCTGATCTCGCGTCACGTATGCCCGCACCGTCGAGGGCGTGACGTCAAGGAATCTGGACACGTCCTCGGTGCTCCACCAGTCATCGGGCAGTGACGCCATAAGGGTTCAACCTACAGCATCAACGCTGTATGCGGCATAGTTCCACTCATGCTCCAGAAGCGAGTACAGCAAGCTATCGCGCCAGGCGCCGTTAGTAAATACATGATCCCTGATACGTCCTTCAAGCGTGAAGCCCAACTTCTTTACGACCGTAATCGACACGGCGTTGTCGGGCCCGATCGCGGCACTTATCCGATGGAGTCCCAACTTGGAAAATCCATAGCTGATCAATGCCTGAGCCGCGTCTGTAGCATATCCGTGACCCCATTCATCAGCCCTGATCGCGTATCCTAGCTTGGCCGCGTTCTGTCCAGAAAATCCAAGACGTACAAAGCCGATCACCTGCCCAGTACGTGGCAAAGTCACCGCAAGGTAATACTCGGTGCGCGGAACTAGCTGGGCACGTTCTATGGCACCTTCGAGCATCGCCTTGGCCTGCTGTTGAGTTCGCGAGTCGAATGAAAGCCAGCGAGTGACCGTATCGTCGCCAACAATGTCAAGGCATTCGGCAACGTCCGAAAGTTGGAAATCCCGAAGGAGAACATTCGCGCCAGAGACCTCGACGGGGTATTTGTTACTCATCGAGGCAAGGCGCTGATCGGTGTGCGTACAAAGATCTCTATCTCCTCCTGGAGATCTTTCGCTGTAGTGCTTGCGTCAGAGCGCGCCAAGGCGGCATGAACGTGCTTGGCGCTGGAGATGATGCCTCGGATGCGCTTCTCGGCCGGGAGTTCCAACACT
>DATIXO010000118.1:0-15357 GCA_035518495.1 Streptosporangiaceae bacterium | reverse complement strand
GACGCGATCGCCGACACCGGGGTCCGCAACATCGACATGCCGCTGCTGCCCGACCGGGTCTGGGAGGCGATCACCAAGCGCCACGACGTCTCCGGTGCCCCGCCGGTCCGGTCGGACGACTGACAGGAGCGCCATGCAGTTCCTGGCAGTGCCACAGGCGCCGGGCCACGACGCCAATTGGCGCGCCTCCGGCACGACCCAGCGTCAGCGGTGTCCCGGCGCCGAGGACCGCCTCCCACGGTGTCATTTTGCGCGCCTCCGGCACTACCAAGCGGAGCGCCCGCGAGGGAGGCAATGATGGACGGCTGGGGTGTCCTGGAGCGGGCCAGCGAGCTGGCCCGCTCGGGGCAGGCGTTCGCACTGGCCACCGTGGTGTGGCGGCAGGGCCCGTCCTCGGGCCAGCTGGGCAGCCGTGCGATCATCACGGCCGACGGTGAGGTGCACGGCTGGATCGGCGGGGCCTGCGCGGAGCCGGTGGTCATCCGCCAGGCCCGGCAGGTGATCAACGACGGCGAGCCGCGGCTGCTGCTGCTCGGCACACCGGACCAGTTCGGCGAGACGGTCCCGGAGGGGATGACGGTCGTGCCGATCGCCTGCCAGAGCGAGGGCGCGCTGGAGGTGTTCATCGAGCCGGTGCAGCCCGCGCCGCGGCTGGTCATCGTCGGCCGCTCACCGATGGCGCAGACGCTGGCCGCGCTGGCCGATGCGCTCGGCTGGCGCACCGCGTTGCTCGACGGCTCCGGCTTCTCCGCGGCCGACGCGGACCAGAGCTCGATGGTGGTCGTCGCCACTCAGGGCCACGGCGACGAGGAAGCGGTCGAGCAGGCGGTACTAGCCCGGCCCGCCTACCTCGGCCTGGTCGCCTCGCAGCGCCGTGGCGCGGCCGTCCTCGGCTACCTCGCCGACCGGGGGCTGCCCAAGGACCAGCTCGACCGGGTACACGCCCCGACCGGGCTCGACCTCGGGCGGACCTCACACCGGGAGATCGCGGTCGCGGTCCTGGCCGAGTTGGTCCAGCTCCGCGCCGCGGGCAAGATCGCCGGGGGAACGGCCGGTGCCGATGCCACCAGCACGGGCGCGGCCAGCAAGGGCGGATCCCAGGCCGGTCAGGCACCGCTGGCCGCGCCGGCTGAGGCCACCGACCCGGTCTGCGGGATGACCGTGGTGGCCGGCGACTCCAGTTACCCGCTGCAGCACGACGGGGTCACGTACTACTTCTGCCGGGCCGGCTGCCGCCGCGCGTTCGAGGCCGACCCCGCCGCTTACGTTAAGAAAGGGACCCGATGCTGATCAAAAGCGACTTCGAGGTCGCCGCGCCGGTCGAGAAGGTCTGGCAGTTCTTCGACAACATCCCGCAGGTGGCCGCCTGCCTGCCGGGCACCGAGCTGACGAAGGACCTCGGCGACGACAAGTACGAGGGCCAGGTGGCGGTCCGGATGGGCCCGGTCCGGCTCCAGTTCGGCGGGAAGGCCGAGATCACCGAGCGGGACGAGGCCGCCAAGCGGGTCGTGATCCATGCCAGCGGGGCCGAGCTGAGGGGCCGGGGCCAGGCCAGCATGATCGTCACAGCCACGCTCGCGCGGGCCGGGCGCGGCACCAAGGTCGGCGTCGCCCAGGACCTGCAGCTTTCCGGGGCCGCCGCCCAGTACGGCCGGGGGATGATCTCCGACGTCACCGCGGTGCTCATGCGCGACTTCTCGGCCAACATGGCGGCCCGGATCGACGCCGCCGAGCGCGGCGAGACCCCCGCGCAGGCCGCCGCCGCCTCCCCGGCGGGCGGGTTCACGCTGGGGCTGCGGGCCGCGATGATGGCCCTCCAGCGGGTATTCGCCCGCTTCTTCCTGCCCTACAAGCCCAACCCGACCTGAGAGGAGACGAGCCATGGTCTGGTGGTGGATCGGCAACGCCGTCCTGCTGGTTGTCATACTCCCGGTCGTCATCTTCCTGCTCAACCGCGTGCTCGCCGCGCTGGAGCGGATCCGCGGCGCGACCGACGAGATCCTGTCCGGCGGCGTCGCCCTCATCGGCGAGCTTCAGGGCGTGCCGGAGGCGCTGGCCACGACCGACGAGACGGTCAAGGAAGTGGCCAACGGCGCGGTCCGGTACGCGGGCTCGGTCGCGAAGCTTCTCGGCTGAGCCGGAAAGGAGAAACAGCCATGCCAGCAGCTGCCTGGGTGACACTGGTCATCGCGGCGCTGATCATCGCGGTCGCCGCGGTCGGCCTGCTCCGGGTCATCTTCCACCTCCGGGCGGTCCGCGCGACCCTGGTCGCGACCACCGGGGGGGTGCAGGCCGTCGCCGAGCTGACCAGCACCGTGCCGGAGCGGCTTACCTCGGTCAACGCAAGCCTGAAACCCGTTCGCGATTTCTGCGAGACGGTCTGACGCCCCGGCTAAGGAGCAGCCAATGCACGCACATGTTCTCGCCGCCGGGACGTCCACCACCGGCTGGGTGGTGGGCTACACGATCGGCATCGTGATCGTGCTCGTGGTGGTGGCGCTGGTGGTGCCGATCCTGGTGCTGGCGCGCCAGATCGGCAACGAGGCGCCCAAGATCAACGCCGCGCTGACCGACGCGGTGCACAACACCGCCCCGCTGGGCGCGCTGCGCACCACGATCGAGCACGCAACGATCATCATCGGCGGCCTGCAGCGCGGGCGCGCCAGGCTGGGAGGTTAGCGATGGGCACCGTGGCAATGTCCTCGACCACGCACAACCTGTGGCTGACCGCGAACATCCTCGGCCTGGTGGTGGTGGTCGCGGTGGCGGCCCTGCTGAGCCTGCTCATCTACTTCGTGAAGGTCATCGACCGCCGGGTGGTGCAGGTGCGGGACACGCTGAAGGCCGCGTCGGCGAACACCGCGGACACGGTCCTGATCCCGCAGGTCGCCGACGGCGTGGACGCGGTCCTCGCGGAGGGCCTGCAGCACCATCTGTTCCTCGGCCGCGTGCTCGGGCAGGTGAAGTCATGACCGGGCTGGTCGTCTTCACGCTCATCGACATCGTGGCGCTGGTCGCCGGGCTGGCGTTCTACCTGTTCTGGGTGGGGTCGCTGCTGACCAGGATCGCCACCAACCTGGAGGAGTGCGGGCAGATCGTGCGGGAGATCGTGGAGCACGCCAAGCTGATCGGGCCCGGGGTGGAGCACATCAACGCCACCGGCGGCGTGGTGGCCGGCGCGCTGCCGCTGCTGTACGGGATGGCCGAGGGGATCGTCGCCGGGGCCACCTACGTGCCCTCGGAGCCCGCCCCGCCCGAGCCGGCCCGCCCGGCCTCCGGCCGCCGCCGCTCCCGCCTGCTCGACGCGGTCGGCTTCACCGCCAGGGACTGACGGCACCGGATGCGCTGAACGGCGGTGCCCAGGGACCCCCAATCTCCCGGCGGGGGTGGTCCGGGCACCGCCGTTAGGCATCTTCCTGGGGGCTGGTGCCCGGGGGCGGCGGCGGTTGCGGGGTACCTGGCCCGCGGCGGGTGAGCGGGCCGGTGTTGGGCGCCGAGCTGTACTCGCCGATCCACTGGTCCTTCCAGGACTGGCCGTACCGCTCGGTGTTGCAGCGCGGCTGGTAGATGGCGGCGAGCTCGCGGGTGATCTGCTCCCGGTGGCCCGGGCCGCCGCCCGGCACCTCGTAGGTGCAGATGTAGACCTTCCATTTCGACCCGGCCCGCCGTATCCAGCAGTGGGCGCGGGGGTGGGAGAAGGGGAAGCGCTCGGTGGACAGGTCGCCGGAGTGACCGACGTAGATCACCGCGTACTGGTCCGGCCGGGTGCCGGGCTCGGGCTTGTAGCAGATCGCGTACACGGCCGGCACGGCCGGCGGGGTCCACCCGCCCAGCAGGCGCGGCCCCTCGAACGGGTAGCCGGCCAGCGAGCCCAGCCTGATCATCCGCCGGAGTCTCCGTCCTGCTCCTCGTCTTCGCCGATGACCTCCACCCGCACGATCGGGTACACCGGCAGCCCGGCCGTCGCCACCGCCCGGGTGAACTCGGCGGTGGCCTTCTCGACCGCCTCGTCGCGGGTGCCGGCGTCCACCAGCAGCTGGGCACCGTAGCGGTTGGTGCCGATGCCGGTGGCAATGCCCGAGCTGGCGGCGACGGCGTCAGCCAGCTCGACCACCTCCTCGCGCGAGAGCACGCGGTCGCCCTCGGTCTCGATCCCCACACTCCACCTCATATGTACTCCCTTTGCCCCGGCTCCTGCGGGCACCTGCCCGCCTCCTGCCCCGTCCGCCTCCTGCCCCGCCCCCTCCTGCCGGGCTCCCGCCCGGCCCTGCCCGCCTCCTGCCGGGCTCCTGCCAGGAAAGTGTGCGCAAGGGGTTGGTGCAGCAGCCCATGGCGCACACGAACTGGATCCGCCTGCCCGGCTAGCCAAGCTTCGGGAGCAGGGTCGCGAGCTCTTCCAGGCTGCTCAGGTCATGCCCGGACAGGACCAGGTCGATGTGCTCGGCGGCGACCATCATGCCCAGTGTGCTCGGCCGGAAGTCGGGGTTGTTGCCCTTGTGCGGGTTCATCCATACCAGCGTGTGGCAGAGCCGGGAAAGCCGCCCCATCGCCGTGGCCAGCAGCGCGGGGTCGCCGCGGTCGAGGCCGTCGGAGCAGATCACCACGATGCCGCCGCGGGCCAGGCCCCGGCGCCCGTGGTCCCGGACGAAGGCGTCCAGGGACGCCCCGATCCTGGTCCCGCCCTCCCAGTCGCACACGCTGCGGGCCGCCTCCGCCAGGGCCTCGTCCGGGCTCCGGGTCGCCAGCTCGCCGGTGATGCGGGTCAGCCGGGTGCCGAAGCAGAACACCTCGACCCTGGCGGCGGCCCGTCTGGCCGTGTGCGCGAACTGCAGGAGGTGGCGGGAGTAGTCGGCCATCGAGCCGGAGATGTCGAGGATGAGGATGAGCGGGCGGAGCCGGACCTTGCGCTGCCGCCAGTACAGCTCGGCGGGCTCGCCGTAGGCGCGCAGCGAGGCGCGGATGGTCCGCCGGAGGTCGGGTACGCGGCCGCTGCTCCCGGCGACGGTGCGGCGGGTACGCCGCCGCGGGGGGGTCAGCCGGATCCGCGCCATGATCCGGCGCAGCGCCGCCAGCTCCTGCGGGGTGCAGGCGGCGAACGACTTGTGCCGGAGGGTTTCCACGTCGGAGGCCATCAGGCCGAGCACGGCCTCCTCCTCCCGGCCGCCGGCCTCCGGGTCGGTCGCCGGGACCTGCAGCACTGCCTCGATGTCCGCGCCGGCCCGGGCCCTGATCTGCAGCAGCTCCCGCGCCGGGCTCGCGGCGCCGAGGAAGAAGGCGCGGAACACCTCGTCGTAGACGCCGATCTGCTCGTGCCGGGCGACCAGGGTGGTGCGGCCCGCCCAGTACAGGTCCAGCAGGTCGGTCGGGTCGAGCGCGGTCATCGCCGCGCAGTAGGCCATCACCTCCCCGGAGCCGACCGCGAGCCCGGCGGTGCGGAGCTCACGTGCGAAGCCGACCAGCAAGCCGACGATGGGCGTGCGCCCCAGGCCCGGCCCGGACTCAAGGACCGCTCCGGGGCCTCCGCTAGGCACCGGATGTGATCTCTTCCAGGTTGTCCCGCACCACGTCGAGGTCGTCGCGTTCCTTCACGACGGCGCCGAGGGTGTCCTGCGCGAGCTGGGGGTCCAGGCCGGTCCCGCCGAGCAGGTCGATGGTGCGCGCCCAGTCGATCGTCTCGGCGACGCCGGGCGGCTTGGCCAGGTCGAGCTCGCGCAGCCGGTTGACGGCGGACACCACTTTGCGCGCCAGCGCCTCAGAGATCCCCGGCTCCTTGATGAGCACGATCTGCACCTCGCGCTCGGCGGGCGGGTAGCCGATCCAGTGGTACAGGCAGCGCCGTTTCAGCGCGTCGTGCAGCTCCCGGGTGCGGTTGGAGGTGAGCACCACCAGCGGGGCGCTGCCGGCCTTGATGGTGCCGATCTCGGGGATGCTGATCTGGAAGTCGGAGAGCACCTCGAGCAGGAACGCCTCGAACTCGTCGTCGGCGCGGTCCACCTCGTCGATCAGCAGCACCGACCGGTCGCCGGACCGGACCGCCTCCAGCAGCGGCCGCTCCAGCAGGAACTTGGGGCCGAACAGCTTGTCGACCGCGTCGTCCCCCATCGCCTGGTGCTCCGACAGGGCCCTGATCTGCAGCATCTGCCGGGTGTAGTCCCATTCGTACAGGGCCTGGCTGGTGTCGATGCCCTCATAGCACTGCAGCCGGATGAGCTTGCGGCCGAACACCGCGGCGAGCACCTTGGCGACCTCGGTCTTGCCCACCCCCACCTCGCCTTCCAGCAGGATGGGGCGCTGCAGGGACATCGCGACAAACAGCGCGGTGGCCAGGCCGCGGTCGGCCAGGTAATCCCCCTCGCGCAGCAGGTCCGTCAGCTCGCCGACGGTCTCCGGGCGGCCGCGCGCGCCGGGCGGGTGCTCAGTTCGCGGCATCTGCGTCAGCGTGCTCCGCTGGCCCGAGGACAAGGTCGGCCACGCTTCCGCCACCGGGGTTCAGCTTGCCCTCACGCTGCAGCCTTTCCCGCCAGGCGGCACGCAGGTCGCCGTCGTCCTCGGCCATGCCGCCAAAGCCGACGCTGGCCATCCGCTTGCAGGACTTCCCGGTGCCGAACGCCTCCTCGAGGTCCTCGGCGCTCTGCCCGCGCGCGCTCCACATCCCGCGCAATACGTCGAGGGTCTCGTCCGGCTCGCGGCTCATCGTCAGGCACCTCCGGCGGGCACTGCTGTCCGAAACTGACTGTAGATGGTGTTGCCCCCGGGGGCGACAGCCGATTAAGTGATCTCTTATCGGGCGGCCGCACCGCCACAGCCAGCGCTCTTTCATGATAGGCGCCCAGGCCGGTCCGCCCTCCCGGTGCGCGCAGCCTGGCGGCCCCGGCCTGCCTCGTGAGGCACGCCGCCGGGATGCCTGCTACCGCCGCCGCCCGAGGACGAAGTACGAGATCGGCAGGATTCCGGCGGAGCTGACGACCGCCACCACCGTGGCCCACGCCCACTTGCGGCCCCGGATCTGGCTCGCCGGGCGGCGCTTGATGTCGATGAGCGCCGCGACCCTGAGGGTGCCGTCGGCAACCGCCGCCGCAATGAGCAGCTTGCGGGTGCCCTCGCTCAGATCGCTCCACTGTTTACTGGCGGCCATGGCGTCCTCCGCAGGCACGGCAGGGATCCCCGATGGCCTGCACCTTACCTCGCCCGGTGCCAGCGCGGGCGGCAGCACCTATCCGCGCTGCCGCCGGCGGGTGCCCCAGCTGGTGCCGGGCCTGCGGCTGACCGGCCGGCGCGGGGTCGCCAGCGGGTAGCGTGACCGGAGGTGACCGGCATGGCGGGCCGGCCGGATCGGCGGCCGGGCAGGGGCCAGGACGCCAGCGCGGTCCGCTGATATGGGGTGAAGGACGTGTACCGCAGCGCACTGCCGCAGCTGAGCGGCGAGGTGTTCCTCACAGACTCGGGGCTTGAAACCGACCTCATCTTCAACGACGGGTTCGACCTGCCGGAGTTCGCATCCTTCGTCCTGGTTGATGACGCGCGCGGCATGGCTGCGCTGGAGGCGTACTTCCGCCGGCACGCGGACATCGCGGTGCGGCACGGCTGCGGCGTGATCCTTGAGGCACCGACCTGGCGGGCCAGCCGGGACTGGGGTTCACGGATCGGCTACCCGGCGGCGGACCTGCGCCGGGTCAACGAGTCCGCCGTCGGTCTGCTGACCAGGGTGCGCGGCGGCTATGTCGATGCGGCCAGCTCCCCGGTGGTGGTCAGTGGCTGCATCGGCCCCCGGGCCGACGCGTACAGCCCGGCGGACCGCATGCCTGAGGACCGGGCCGAGGACTACCACGCCGAGCAGATCGGGATCCTCGCGGCGACCGACGTGGACCTGGTGCACGCGATGACGATCACTTACGCCGCCGAGGCGATCGGGATCGCCCGGGCCGCGGCCCGGGCTGGCGTTCCTGCCGCGATCTCCTTCACGACCGAGACCGATGGCCGCCTGCCCGATGGCACGTCATTGACCGACGCGGTCGCCGCGGTGGACGAGGCCACCGGCGGCGCGCCGGTCTACTACGGGGTCAACTGCGCGCACCCTTCCCACTTCGGGCCGTCCCTGCCCGGCGGTGCCACCGGGGCACGCGTCCGGAGCGTGCGCGCGAACGCCTCACGGAAGAGCCACGCTGAGCTCGATGAGTCGCCGGCCCTCGACGACGGGGACCCGGTGGAGCTGGCCGGTGACTACCTGCGGCTGCGTGCACAGCACCCTGGGATCTCGATCCTCGGTGGCTGCTGCGGCACCGACGCGCGGCACGTGCAGGCCATCGCGGATGCGGTCCTGACGGCCACCGGCGCACCCTAGGAAGGTTCGGGGCCGTGTACGTTCACCGGTCACATTCGCCCGGCGGCCGGGTTCACCTCAAAGGGGCCCGGCCGCGGAAGGAGCGATGAACGACATGTCCCGCACGCTTAGCCTGATCGTCCGCAATCTGGCGTTCACCGTGGTGGTGCCGGGGCTGGGGGGAGTCCTGGTTCCCTGGTGGATCCTGGCGCGCCATGGCGGCGCCACCGCGGCCGTGTGGGAGGCGGCCGTGGTCATCGCCGCTGGGGCGGCCCTGTACGTGTGGTGTGTCTGGAACTTCGCCGCGGTGGGGGGCGGCACTCCTGGCCTGTGGGACGCGCCGTCGCGGGTGGTCGCGGCCGGGCCCTACCGCTGGGTGCGCAACCCGATCTACCTCGGCGCGCTGCTGGTGGTCCTGGGGGAGGCGTGGCTGTTCATGTCGCTGCCGGTGCTGGCATACGCGGGCGCCATGGCGGTCTTCTTCCACCTGTTCGTCACCGGCTACGAAGAGCCGCGGCTGGCCCGCCGCTTTGGCAGCAGCTACCTGGAGTACCGGCGCACGGTCCCACGCTGGATCCCCCGCCCGCCGCACCGGGGCAACACCCCCGATCGCCAGGAGCATCCGGCCCGCTAGCGGCCGCTGCCCGGCGAGACCTGGCTAACCGCCAGCCGCAGCGCCGCCACGGGACCGGCCACCTGGTATACCGGGTGCGTGACCGTGCCGTCAGCGAAGAACCCGCCAGCGAGCCGGCCGCTGCTGGCCCTGCCCTGGGAGGGTGGCCTGATCGGGTGGGCCGTCGTCGGCGGCGCCATGCTCGCGGAGGTGGTCGGCGGGCTGGTCACCAACCAGATGCCGATGGCGATCGCGGCGCCGGTGCTGGTACTGCCGGTCGCGGTGGCCGCCGGGTTCGCCGCCGTGCAATGGCTGCAGGTCGGCTTGTCCGGAGCTGAACGCGCGAGCTGGTGGCACCTGACGGGCATCGCCTTGGCTCTGTTCGTCTGGCTTGTCTTCCCGACCACGCCAGGGGTTCTCACCACGAACAGTAACGCGCGCGCCGCCTGTTACAGCATTTACACCGCGACACCCGGCTGCCTGAGCCGCGCCACCCAGGCCATGGACGGCCATCACCTCACCTGGTGGCTGACCGGGGGCTTGATCCTCGCTGCGGCACTGCTCGCCCGCCGGTCCCGGATCGCGGCCTGGGCCGCGATCCCGCTTGCGTTCGCGGGCTGTCTCCTCGCTACCCACTTCCTCCAGCTGCTGCTTCTCTACTACCACGCTGTCCCCGGGCCCATCTGACATGTGCCGCCAGATCGGGGCCGGCCGGGGCCGCCGACTGCCCCAGCCTCGTATCCTGCTGCCGTGCCGCTGGCCTTTCCCGGGGTGCGGCCAGCCGCACAAGGTGCGACCATGGTGCCAGTACCGGCCTCTGGGGCAGCACAGGAGCGGAGGAGCTGAGATGGCGGACGGCGCGACTGTGCCTGTGGCGGTCGTTGCCAGCCGCACAGAGGCGGAACTGATCGTCGGCATGCTGCGCAGCAACGGCCTGACCGCGGCTGTGTCGGCAGACGATGCCGGGGGACAGGAACCGCAGCTGCAGATACAGGGCGTTCGGGTGCTGGTCGCCCCCGCTGATGAAGCCCCGGCCCGGCAGCTCCTGGCTGCCGCCGACGACACCCCCTCGTAGGCCGGCCGGTCCAAGGCGCGCGGCGGGCAGCGCAACCCGCGGAGCGGGCCGGCGATCGCTATCGAGCTGGCCCGGGCCGGGGATACCTGGCCGCTAACGGATAGGAACGCGACGACGGCGCCGGCATCGAAGATTTCCGGTAACGCAGACGATGCTTACCCGGCGATCGTGATCTGAAGGAAGCAGGGAAGCCCGCTTAGTGGAGATGGGTGATGTAGCCCGCCTGGCCGACGCCTTGGCGGGCGTGCGCCGTACCGCGCCAGAAGGGCTGGCCCAGTGGCGGTACCACGGCAGGCTGGTCGCGCGCCAGCTTGACGATGCCCACGTGGTGATCCGCGCCGATTTCGACTACCGCGACTCGATACTGCGCCAATTTCCCGGAACCTTCAGCGTGCCGGCCCGGTACATCAAGCACATGATGGTCGTCGCGGACATCGCAAGAGGCGACGCTGGCGCCATCGAGGATGCCCTCGAAGCGGCATGGCAGCTCCAGCGAAGTGCTGACTGACTGGGAGGGACGATGCTGCTGGGCCGGCTAGTGCTGGCACGGATGGGGCGCCAGCACGGATGACCGAGTTCAGCCCGGGAGATCCTCTGGGCGCTTGGCGGCGAGCTTGCCGTGCAGCAGGCCCGTGGACTGGCCCACCTCGATGAGGTATCCGTCCGGGTCCCGCAGGTAGCAGCGGATCTCCGCGCCGCGGTCGATCGGCGGCGTCACGAACTGTGCTCCCTTCGCCTTCCACTCCTCATAGCAGGCCTGGATATCAGCGACCCGCAGGTTCAGGAAGATCGAGGTGGTGTTGCCGGGCTGGTAGTCGACCACCGTGATGCCTGGCTTGTCGGGAGTGGGCGGGCCGCCGGGGTTCATGATGATCCACGAGTTGGACAGCCTGACAGTGCACGGGTTCTCGTCCAGGACGACGGTGCCGCCCAGGACGCGCGAGTAGAAGTCCCGCGATCGCGCGACCTTGCGGACGGTGATGAACATCGCCACCAAAATGCCCTCGGCGGGCGCGGGGAAGCTGGCGAAATCGTTGCGGGGCTGAGGTTCTGTCATGGTTGCTCCACTCCGGCGGTATTGGCGGACCACGGCCTGTCGAGCGGCGGTTCTGGTCATCAACCCTTCCCCCGATGCGGCCGGCACAGACGTGATCACCGTCAAACGTTCGCTGCCGCCCCTGCTGTCACTGATCCGCCTCGCCTGCGCTGAACCGCCCTCTCCAGGTATCAAGCGCTGTCCCCTGGCCTCTGATATGTGAACGGCATGTTATGGACCAGGTAAAGAGAACCTCGCTACTGCAACACCAGCGACCAACTGGCCGGTTTAGCAGGGGCAGTCGGTACGGAATCCCCTTTAGCCGACCGCGTTGCACCGCTCGTGCTCGCGAATGTGGTGGGAAACTGGGTGCGGTCCTGACCAGGGAGGGCAGACATGACGAACGGGGCTGAGACAGGGAGTTCGGGTGCGCCGGCCTACAGAGCCAACTCCGAAATACCCCTGCCATTCTGTGGTGACGAATACCCGCCACTAAAGGGTTCTCCCGGAGCGGTGATCTGCACCAAGGCGTGCCACCCGAAGACCCAGATGCACATGAACGAGGAGACGGGCTGGGTGTGGTGGGACCAGTGATCAGTTCGCCTCGCTCACTGATCCTGGCCCCGAGCCGGCTGCCCAGTTCCAGGCCGATCAGGGACAGGCCAACGCTGACCACAGCGATGACGACCGCGGCCACGGCCAGGTTGACGTGATCAGGGTGCCAGGATGTGCGGTGCGGCCCGCTGGCGTTAGGTATGTGGCCGGGCATCAGGAGGGCTCATGAGCGCGCTGTCGTTTTCGGCGGTAGGCGAATCGGAGCAGGCGGGGGTATTGGCCACGCTTGTCCTGGCGTTCGCGGCCGACCCGGTCGAGCGGTGGCTGTATCCCGAACCGCAGCAATATCTGACGCACTTCCCCCGGTTCCTTGCCGCCTTCGGCGGCAGAGCGTTCGCTGAGCGGACCGTGTGGAGTCTGGGCGAGTTCTCCGCCGTCGCTCTGTGGCTGCCCCCCGGCGCCGAAGCAGACGGTGACGCCATCACCACCTCGCTGGCCGAGACGGTCGCAGCGGACAAGCATGACGACATGTTTGCCGTCCTCGGCCAGATGGACACGGCCCATCCGGCCTACCCGCACTGGTACCTGCCGTGGTTCGCGGTCGACACCGCCCTGCAGGGCAAAGGGCTCGGCAGCCAGCTGATGGCGCCCTGCCTGCAGGTTGTCGACGCCACCCACATGCCCGCCTACCTCGAAACCCCCAACCCGCGCACTATCTCCTTCTACCAGCGTCACGGTTTCGAGGTCACCGGCGAAGCGCAAGCTGGAACATGCCCGCCGATCACGTTCATGCTGCGAGCGGCGCGGTAGCCGCCGGGAGCAACCGCGGCTGAGCCCGTCGCTGACGGTGCGGCCGGAGATCAAGACAGGCCGGCCTGGCTTCCCAGCCGCTAGGGTGTGGAGCTATGCCGGATGACAAAGCCGACCTCAGTTCTCCCGGCGGTCCCGCGTCGCCCGGCCCGGCAACGGGTGCCCGGCGCGTGGTGGAGCGCTTGAGTGAGGCCGAATGCCTGGATCTGCTCGCCGCCGGCGGGCTTGGGCGCCTGGTCTACAACAGCCGGTACGGGCCCACGGCGCTGCCCGTCACGTACCGGATCGACGAGGAATCGATTGTCTTGGGGACGTGGGATCCCGCCCTCTTCGACGAGGATCTGCGTACTGGCATAGCGCAGGCCGAGTACCGGGTCGCGGTGGAGGTGGACCAGCTCGATGTGGAAGCGCGTGAGGGGTGGCTGGTGCTGGTGCGGGGGGCAGCGCATCATCTGGATACCGAGGCCGAGCGCGCGCCCTTCATCGATGCCGGGCTCGAGCCGTGGGCCGGGGGCGTTCCTGCGCACTTCATCCGGGTGAATCCCACCAGCATCTGGGGCAACCGCACCCGCCGGGCATGACGCCGAGGCGGCCGGATAGCACCGGGGCGAGGACGGTAGCCGACGGTGCTCCGCGCATACGCCACCACGGCAGTCATGTCCACCGCGCGTTCGCTGTCACCAGGCTGCGCCGTGATCATTGGGGGCTGTGACGGGTGGGCCTAGGTGGACTTGAACCACCGACCTCATCCTTATCAGGGATGCGCTCTAACCGACTGAGCTATAGGCCCCGGCTCGCCAGCGGTCCCAAGGTGGACGCCAGGTCCTGGTGGGAACGCCGCCGGGAAAGATTACCGCATCCGGCAGGGCAACGCTCAGTCGGTCTCCTTGAGCGTGACCTCGATCCCGCCCCCCAGATGGGTGACCAGGTTGTAGATCACGGCGCCGATCGTGGACAGGGCGGTGATGAGGACGATGTCGAACGCGCCGATGAGCATCGTGTAGCCGAGAACCCTGGATGCCGACAGCCAGTTGGTCAGGCTCACCCCCGCCGACTGCTGGCTGGATGTGACGCTCTGCAGCGTCCTCTCGACCGCGGCGAAGACGCCCAGCCCGGACAGGGCGTAGTAGAGCAGGGCCACTGCCACGAACAGCACGACCCAGGCCACCAGGGACATCAGGAAGCTGAACTTCATGACCGACCAGGGCTCGAGCCTGGCGATGACCAGGTTCGCGCGGCGCGCCTGGGTCGTGGGCCGTGGCTTGGGCAGTGCCCGGGCGGCGGTGGCGGTGAGCGCCGTCTTGGTCCCCGTGGCCGGCTCCTGGGCCGGCAGTTCGGCCGGGTAAGGGGGAACCGGTGATTCCCCGCCGGCTGGCGGGCTCACCCCGCTGCTGTACCCGCTCTGGCTCATCCCGTCGTTGTACCCGTTTTCGGCGGCAGGATAGTCGGCTGTATACACCGCGTCTTGCCGGTAGTCATACGGGCCGGGCTGCGCGTCGCCGGGCGAGGCGTCCTGGCTGTAGGAGATCGGGTCCGCGTCGGCGGATTCCTGGCTGCCGTTGAGAGTGCTGCTGCCGGGAGCTGGCGAGCCGGAGTCAATCGCCGGCGCCTGCTGGGTCTCGCCGCCAGCCCCGTTGAGGTCGTGCGCTCCGTTGGGAGATTGCTGCTCCCCAGCGTCATCGGCTGGGCTGGAAGCGGCGGTGGCCTCATCGGTGGCTGCCGCCGCAGCCCCCTCGGGCAGCAACGATGGCGGCTCCACGTGGTGCTCCACGCCCACTCCTCCCCGCAGGGCTTCCCTCACCAGACTATCGGCCACAATACTGGCGATACCGACTGGGGTAGCACGTCATGATCCCGGACTGACCCTGGGATGTCACATATATGACGCTCCCGTGGCTCAGTCCGTTGCCTCCGGCGCCTCCTCGGCGGTCTCATCGCCCGTGGCGGTCTCGTCGCCTGTCTCGTCCCCCGCCTCGGCGGCGTGCGCGGACTCGGCGTTGCGGGCGATGGCGACCAGGCTGTCGCCGGGCGCGAGGTTCATCAGCCGGACCCCCATGGTCTGCCGGCCTGACAGCTTGACCTCGGCGGCGGCGGTCCTGATCACCCCGCCCGAGGAGGTGATGGCGAAAACCTCGTCGTCCGGGTCGACCATCAGCGCCCCGACCAGTTCTCCGCGGGCGTCGACGATCCGGGCCGTCAGCACGCCCATGCCACCCCGGCCCTTGACCGGGTACTGGTCCACCGGGGTCCGCTTGGCGTAGCCGCCGCCGGTGGCGACCAGCACGTCCGCGCCCTCTCTGGCCACATACATGCCGAGCAGTTCGTCGCCGTTGGCGAACCGCATGCCGATCACCCCGGAGGTGGCCCGCCCCATCGGGCGCAGCGCCTCGTCGGTCGCGTGGAACCTGATCGCCTGCGCCTTCTTGCTGACCAGCAGCAGGTCCTGGTCCGGGGAGACCAGCCGGGCCCCGATGAGCTCGTCGTCCTCGCGGAGGTTGATCGCGATGATCCCGCCGGTGCGGGGCGAGTCGAAGTCGGTCAGCCGGGACTTCTTCACCATGCCGGACCGGGTGGCCAGCACCAGGTAGGGCGCGGCCGAGTAGTCCTGCAGCACCATCACCTCGGCGATCCGCTCGTCCGGCTGGAAGGCCAGCAGGTTGGCCACGTGCTGGCCGCGGGCGTCGCGGGCGGTGTCGGGCAGCTCGTAGGCCTTCGCCCGGTAGACCCGCCCCTTGTTGGTGAAGAACAGGATCCAGTCGTGCGTCGAGGTGACGAAGAAGTGCTCGACGATGTCGTCGGTGCGCAGTTGCGCGCCGCGCACCCCCTTGCCGCCGCGCCGCTGGGCCCGGTACAGGTCGGTCTTGGTCCGCTTGGCGTAACCGCCCCGGGTGATGGTGACGACCACGTCCTCCCGCGCGATCAGGTCCTCCGCCAGCACCTCACCCTCG
>DATIXO010000117.1:0-8028 GCA_035518495.1 Streptosporangiaceae bacterium | reverse complement strand
GTCAGCGTCGCGAGTGCCAGGTGGCGAGGAGTTCTCTTTCCATTTCTGCGCTCAGGCCGGTGCGCAGATCTGGCTGCCCGCGCTCCTGGTCCCAGGCCAGGGTGTCGGCCACGGTCTGCGCAAAGGGCCGGCAGCGAAGGCCGGCTGCTACCGCCTTGGCCGCATCATAGGTGTGCACCCCCAGAAGCCCGGGTTCCCACATCGGGAACCACTCCTGGGCCTGATCGCCCACAGCATCCAGAAATCCCTCGGACACCCAGGTGAACGTGGTACCGGCACCCGCCACGTCCCGGGCCGTTTCGAGCACGTCACGCATGACGATCCGCTCACCGGGCCCCGCCACCCCGAACACCCCGCTGTCAGCGGCCTCTACCCGGCCCAGCATGAAGGCCGCAAGATCGCGGACGTCGATGACCTGCAGCGGCGCATCCGGTGGGCCCGGAGCCGCCATTTCCCCTCCGCTAGCCGCACGCCGGAGGTAGAAGGTGAACCGGTCGCTTGGATCATGCGGCCCGACAATGTAGCCAGGACGGATGATCAGGCACCGGTTTCCGAATGCTGCTTTGGCCTCGTGCTCGCATGCCACCTTGAGCGGGCCGTACGTCTCTTCCGTGACCATCTCGGTCTGCGGGAAGGGAGGCCGATGGGTGGCAGCCCGCTCGGTGGACCCGACGGGCATGTCATCCGGGTGCACCGACAAAGTGGAGACCAGGGTGTAGTGCCCGGCGGAATCCTGCAGGACAGCTGAGGCCTCCCGCACCGCCCTGGGAGTGTAGGCGCAGGTGTCGAGCACCGCATCCCAGCTGCGTCCCCGCAGCAGGCCGAGCTGGCCGTCCCGGTCCCCGTGCAGGTGCTCGACGCTGGGGAAGTCTTCCGGTTCAGATACCGAGCGGTGGAACACAGCGACGTCATGGCCACGGCCCACGGCCTGCTCCACGAAGGCGCGCCCCACAAACCGGGTACCGCCAATCACGAGAAGCTTCACCCAAACCCCCGATCGCCACGACCCGGACTCCCCGATGCAGGGCTTGCATGTGCCCTGCCTGGCTTGGTCTCCCGAAGATAGCGCAACCACCCCAAGTGTTCGCAAAGGCGGGAATCTCCTCCCCTCGCGAGCATGAGCCTGGTTTCCCAGAAACACTCACATGGTTGATATGCAGGTGATCGTGAGGCGCCAAGACCAGATGCTCTGCGCCTCGATCACCAGCATGATCAGGCATTATGTGGCCCGAAGGGCGAAGGTGATCTTCGATCACCCACATAATGCCGCCGGCCGGATGGGTCGAGGAGGACACCTGGGCCCGGTATCGGCTGTGCTCACGGCCGAGGGCGATCCCGAGCGCCGCACCAGCGGAGACGGCCGTTCTTGCTCCTCTCCGCCGCACCTAGTAGAACGAAACGATGGGAAGGCAGGCAGCCGTCGTGCTTTACGTGCTCGCGCTGGTGGCCGTCGTGGTCGGAGTGGACGTCCTGTTCTTCAGGCACCACCTCTGGGAGCGGCTGATCGTAAATGTCGGGATTGTCCTGGTGTTCGCGGCGTTCGGTTTGAGGTTCCTGAAGCGTCCATGAGCGCGGCCGCCGCAATGCGGCTCGCCCAGCTCCACGGCGAACCCGGATCAACGCTCGCCGGGAACTGACCTCAGTCCCCCTCGATCGTCTTGTGCCGTTCACTGACCAGCTGCGGCTGGCCGCAGCTGCCTATCTCGCCCGGTTCAGTCGCACGCGATAAACCCGTGGCGACGTCGGTGGTCATCCCTCGACAATGGCCGGTGTGGAGGAAGTCGAGGTCGTCGTCGCCCACAACGAGCGCGCGACCCTGCGCGTCGGCGACGTGTTCCTGAAGATCGACGCTGATCAGACGCGCACCGACGTCGAGGTCGAGGCGATGGCCATGGCGCCGATCCCCACTCCGGAGGTCTTGTGGCGGAAGCCGCCCGTGCTCGCGCTCGCCGCCCTCCCAGGGACGGCACTCGGCCGCCTCGGCGAGCCGTCTACCGCGTCGGCGGCGGCGTGGGCCGCGGCGGGTGCCGCCGCGCGGATGCTGCACGACTCGCCGCTGCCGCCATGGCCCGGTCAAAGCCCCGGCGAGATCGCATCGGACCTCGACGGCGAATGCGAGTGGCTCGTCACGAACGGCGTCCTTCCCGCCGACGTGGTCACGCGCAACCGCCGGATTGCGGAGGCTGCGCTCCGGCCGTGGACACCGGTGTTCACGCACGGCGACCTGCAGGTCGCCCACGTGTTCGTCGACAAGGACGAGATCACCGGCGTGATCGACTGGTCCGGGGCGGGCCAGGGCGATGCCCTGTACGACCTCGCCATCCTGACGCTCGGACACGAGGAGCACCTTGGCGACGTCGTCGCCGGCTACGGCACCGACGTCGACCTCGACGTGATCCGCGCGTGGTGGTCGTTGCGAAGCCTGATAGCGGCCCGGTGGCTGATCGAGCACGGCTTCGACCCATCCTCGCCAGGCTGCGAGTTCGACGTGCTGAGATCCCGGCTGTGAAGCTGCACGAGCCCAACGGCCACGAGTGCCGTTCTGCCGCATCGAGCGGACCATCTCCTGAAGCGTAACCGCAGGTCGGCAGCAGGGCGGCGGGCGAGCTGGCTGTAGGCCGGGTCCAGCTCACCCGGCACAGCAGCAGCCCGCACCACGGCTGCGGTGCGGGGCTGCTGCGACGGGGTCAGAACGGCTTGTTCAGCGTGAAGTTCTTGTTTCCTCCCGTCCCATTCAGCATCGGGCGGAGTCGTAGTGGCGTTCCGCTGGCATCGCTCTTGAGCGCCAGAACCAGGCCGTCGGCCACGTTCTGGTAGACCCGGAACCCGTTCCCGATGACGTTGACCGGGCGCCACAGCTGATGGCTGCTTCCCGCGGTGCCGATTTCGCACTGCTGGAGCGTTGGGCGGCTGTTCACCACGTCACTGGATGCCGTGATGCACAGACTGCTGGAGACTCCATTGGGCGCCCAGCGGAGCAGGCGGTCCACACCGTACCGGCCGACGTGCCAGTCCCCGCGCGCGGAGAAGGCCGGCGTCATCCCGATCAGCGTGGTACCGGCCTGCACCTGTGAAACCGGCACGCTCGTGGCGATTTCGAGCGGCCGCGCCTGCCCCGAAAGGACGCCGAAACAGCGCGGCGTGTTACCGCAGGCCGCCGTCGTCGCCTTCGCCGGTGCGGCCTGCCCGGCCAGCAGTAAGGCGCACAAGGCGCCAAGCGCCGCCACCAGCAGGGTGAGCCGCCGTGCGATGGTGCTATTCATTTGTTCCCCTTCCGGGGTCGTGCGGTGACAGGCTCACCGCTGCCTGAGGCTGAGCGCCTCGCCCAGCGCCGGGGGCTAGCCCCAGGCGCTGGGGGCACGCTCAGCCGCCTGCGCCAGCGCCCGCCCGGCTGCGGGTGCGGGAGGGTCGTGCGGCACGACCGTGACCGCTGCCCGCTCCCCGTCGCCGTGGCAGGCCACGATGATGCGGTTCTGGTGCAGGTCACACTTCTCTGCCACATTGCTGCACCCGCCCGGCATCGAGTAAACCTCGGCCGCCGAGTCGTCCTTGTGCGAGAGCGGCGCGTCGTTGAACGGCTCGAAGTTCTTCCCTGGCCGGGCCAGGCCGGGGAGGGCCACCGCCGCTGACGGGATAGGCAAGGCCATGTGCGAAATGATCATGGACAGACGAGTCTGCGCAGCTCAGAGCCAGGGCGGCGGGCGAGTCGGCCTATAGGCCGGGTTCTGTGCACCCGCTTGCGCGGGCCGGCGGCCATCCATCTGGGACTGCCGTTGCCGGCAGCCTCATGCGGTCTACCCGCGAGCTCGGGCGGGCCGCCCTCAAACGCTCGCGCAGGCCCCGCGGCCGAAACCGCCAGGCCCTTCTGACCTTGCTCCGGGTGGGGTTTACCTAGCCGCCCGGATCACTCCGGGCGCTGGTGGTCTCTTACACCACCGTTTCACCCTTACCCCCAGGCCTGGCCGAAGCCGGGCCTGGGGGCGGTCTGCTTTCTGTGGCACTGTCCCGCGGGTCGCCCCGGGTCGGTGTTACCGACCACCCTGCCCTGCGGAGCCCGGACCTTCCTCACCGGGTCGCCCCGGCGCGGCCGCCCGGCCGGCTCGCCCGCCGCGGCCTCCAGCATAGGGCTCACCGGCCATGTCCAGCGAGATGGCACGCTGTGCCGTCATCCGGATAACCGCGTGCCACCTATCGGACCGGCGTTCCGCGCGGCGTCCATGGCCTCGTTGGCGAGCCGGTCGGCGTGCGCGTTGCGCGACCGCGGCACCCAGGTGTAGCTCACCCGGCCCAGCGCCCCCGCCGCCTGCCGGGCCTCGGCAGCGAGCGGGCGCATCGCGGGGTGCTTGATCTGCCAGCGGCCCGACATCTGCTCGACCACGAGCTTGGAGTCCATCCGGACCTCGACGTCGGCGCCGGGGGCGATCCCGGCGGCGGCTCGCAGACCCGCGATCAGTCCCGAGTACTCGGCCACGTTGTTGGTGGCCCGGCCGAGGCCGTCGCTCAGCTCCGCGAGCACCTCCCCGGTTGCGGCGTCCCGCACGACGGCCCCGTACCCGGCCAGGCCCGGATTCCCGCGGGAGCCGCCGTCGGCCTCGACGACCAGCCGCCGGGTCACAGCCCGGACTCCGGGGTGCGGACCAGGATGCGGCGGCACTCCTCGCAGCGGAGCACCTCATCCGGCTCAGCGGCGCGGATGCGGGCGAGGTCGACGGTGTTGAGCGACAGGTGGCAGCCCTCGCACCGCCCGCCGTGCAGCGCGGCGGCACCGACCCCGTGCTGCTCGCGCAGCTTCCCGTACAGCCCCAGCAGATCGTCCGGCACCTCGGCGGCAACGCCGGCCCGCTGGCTCCCGGCCTTCTCCGCCTGCTCGCCGATCTCCGCCAGGGCCGCGTCCCGCCGGGCCGCGACCTCGTCGCGCTGGCGGGCGAGCTCGTCCCGCTCCTGCGTGAGCGTGGCGCGGCGGCGCTGGGCCGTCTCCTGCCGCTCCATGACGTCGAGCTCGATCTCTTCCAGGTCGGACTGGCGGCGGGCCAGGGAGGCGATCTCCGACTGCAGATTCTCCAGCTCCCTGGGTGAGGAGACCTGGCCGGCGTCCAGCCGGGTCTGGTCACGTGTCACCCGGGATCTGACCTGCTCGACATCGGCCTCTGACTTCGCCAGCTCCCGCCGCAGATCGCTCTCCGCCGCCTCCAGGGCGGTCAGCTCGTCGCCGAGCTCGGTGTCCCGGTCCTCGATCCGCTGATACTCCGCCAGCTCGGGCAGGCCGCGCCGGCGATGGTCCAGGCGGGCCAGCTCGGCGTCCAGGTCAGCCAGTTCGAGCAGCCGCAGCTGCGCCTCGACAGATGCTTTCACGAGTTCTCACCCTAGAGGGTTTTCCGGGCCAGGGGTCCCGCCCGCCCCCCCGGGGGCCGGTCACGACGGCAGGACCAGCATCAGCACCGGGGCCGAGGTGGGCGAACTGGCGCCGCTGGCGGACTCCACCGTCAGGGCGACCGCGTCTCCCGGCGCCACCCCCGACACCACCATGGGGGCGGTCATCCCCTGCCGGGACACGGGCAGCATGCCGGCCGCCCGGACCCGGTGCAGCCCCATCAGCCACACCTGGTAACGCTTCCCGGCACGCAGGGCCGGCAGCTTGGCGGTGGTGAGCACGAGCGCGTGCTCGCGGTGCGACATCACGACGGTGGCGGACCCGCCCGCCGCCGCCCGGGCCGACATGATGGTGGCATCCGGGGCGTTCAGGACCGCGGCGACCGCCCGGCCATGCGCCTGCTCCTGGCTCAGGCGCTGCTGGGTGTTGATGAACAGGCCGCCGAGGACCAGCGCCACCAGGATGCACCCGCCAGCGATCGCCACCGCCATCCGTGGCGCCCGCCAGCGCACCGGCCGCCGGCCGGCACCGGAACCCGCCAGAGCGTCCGCGGTGAACGGCGGCTGCTGGCGGGTGCGGGCCGCCTCGCCGATCACTTGCTCGCGCAGCCGCCGGGGAGGCGGCACCGCTGAGGCGGCCGGGAGCCGCCCGGCGGCCTCCCGCAGGCTGGTGGCCTCCTGGCGGCAGGCGTCGCAGCCGGCCAGGTGCCGCTCGAACCGCGCCCGGTCCCGCTCGGTGAGCGCGTCCAGCGCGTACGCGCCGGCCAGGGTGTGCGGGACCTCCCGCCGGAGCTTCATCCCTCGGCCCCGAGGCAGTCGCGCAGCCGGATCAGCCCGTCCCGCATGCGTGTCTTCACCGTCCCGACCGCCACCCCGAGCAGGCCGGCCACCTCCCGGTACGTGTAGCCGCCGTAGTAGGCGAGGGTGACCGATTCCCGCTGCAGGTCGGTCAGCGAGTCCAGGCACCGGCGCACCCGCTCGGCATCGAGCCGGATCTCGACCTCCTCGGCCACCACGTCGTAGTCGGTCTCGGCGACCGCCGCCCGCGCCTCGCGCTGCGCGGCCGCCAGCCCGGAGCGCACCCGGTCCACCGCCCGGCGGTGCGCCAGGGTCATCAGCCACGCCATCGCGCTGCCCCGGTGCGGGTCGAAGCGGGACGCGGTGCGCCAGACCTCCAGCATCACCTCCTGCGTCACCTCCTCCGACTGTGCCGGGTCGCGCACCACCCGGCACACCAGGCCGTAGACCTGGGCGGCCGCACGGTCGTAGACGGTGGCGAAGGCGGCCTGGTCACCCCGGGACACCCGGGCCAGCAGGCCGGCCAGGTCGCTCCCGTGGGCGGGCGAAACCCAGGGGCCTGGCTGTCCCTCACTCATGCCACGTCCTCACTCCCGCCATATGTCATTCGTGGCCGCGCCGGTTCCGGCTTGGCCTCGCGGTCGGCAATCCGGGCCGATGTCGGCTACGAATAGATGATGTGACATCTTCCCCCGGCCCCCGCGGCGCCGCACCCGGCAGGCTGCGCATCCGTGGCGTGGCTACCGGCCTGATCACCGCGTTCGTCGCGCTGGGCGTGGCCCAACTGGTCGCCGGGATCACCGGGCCGCAGGGCTCGCCCGTGGTGGCCGTCGGCGGCGCGGCGATCGATTCTACGCCGCCGCCGGTGAAGAACTTCGCCATCTCCGCGTTCGGGCCGCACGACAAGACCGTCCTGGTGGCGGGCATCCTGGTGGTGCTGGCGGTGTTCGCCGCGCTGATCGGCGTCGCCGCCATGCGGCGGCTCGGCTACGGGATGGCCGGGCTGGGGGTGTTCACGCTGATCGGCCTGGCGGCGGTGGCGACCCGCCCCGACCACAGCGCGATCGACACGCTGCCGGTGCTGGTCGGGGCCGCGGCCGGGGCCTTCGCCATGGCCCGGCTGGTGCGGGCCGCGGCCGCCGACGATCAGGCCGCCTCCGCCCAGCTAGCACCCGCCATTCCCGGGGCCACGCCCGCTGCCCCGGGCCCGCCGGGCCACCCCGAGCCGCTGGCCGGCGCCGCTGCGCCTGCGGCCGGCGCTGGCGGCCAGGCCGACGACGGACCCCCGGACTCCCCCGGCGCGTCCTGGGTCCCGTCAGGCCCGCGGCCTGAGCCCGCCGCAGCCCCGCCGCAGCCGGGACGGCGTGCTTTCCTGATCACCAGCTCGGTGGTGGTAGGGGTGGCCGGCGCCAGCGCGCTGGTCGGCCAGCGGCTGGCGGGGCCCTCCAGCGCCGTGGTGCGGGCCCGCACCACCTTGCGCATCCCCCGGGCCACGCACCCGGCCCCGCCGGTGCCGGCCGGCGCCAGCCTTGACATCAAGGGGCTGAGCCCGTTCATCACGCCGAACAGCGCCTTCTACCGGGTGGACACCGCGATCATCCTGCCCGAGGTGGACCCGGCGAGCTGGCAGCTCCGGATCCACGGCATGGTGGACCGCGAGCTCACGATCACCTTCGCCGACCTGCTCCGGATGCCGCTGACCGAGGACTACATCACCCTGTGCTGCGTCTCCAACCCGGTCGCCGGCCCCTATATCGGCAACGCGAAGTGGCTGGGAGCGAGCCTGGCCAGCCTGCTCCGTTCGGCCGGGATCAAGGCCGGGGCGAGCCAGCTGCTGTGCACCTCGACCGACGGGTTCAC
>DATIXO010000116.1:0-10221 GCA_035518495.1 Streptosporangiaceae bacterium | reverse complement strand
CGGCGCGCTGAGCAGCATCGGCACCTCCTGGGTGGTGCTCAACAGCGTGATGACCGGCAACAAGGCGATCGGCTTCGGCGCCAACCCGGCCAACCCGGGCACCCCGGGCGGCGGCAGCGGCGGCGCCATCTACACCGACGGGAACCGCTACACGGTGAGGATCGCCGGGACCGTGATACGCGGCAACCACGCCCGTGAGGGCGGCGGCGCCATCTTCTTCGTCAGTGACAACAACACCGGCACGCTGACCATCGCCAGCTCGACGCTGCATAACAACCCCAGCGCCGGCTTCGGGACTCCCGGCTTCCCGGGCATCTTCTTCCACAGCTCCGGCCACCCAAAGGTAACCAGCTCGACGATCAACTAGCCCCGGCTCCCGGACCCACAGACCCACCGGTCTTACCACGAGTTTGCGTCGGGACAGACCATCCCAAAACGGGTACGATCATGACGCAAAGTCGTGGGGAGTGGGCTGGCGCGGGCGGGAAGGTGAGGGCGGATGGCCGCGGCCAGCCCGGTGACCGCGCGGATCGAGATCGACGGCGCAGCCGCCACCGTGGACCAGCTGCGCGCCCTGCTGCTGGTCAGCTACGGTCACTTCACCGCGATGCAGGTGCGGAACCGCAGCGTGCAGGGCCTCGACCTGCACCTCGCCCGCCTCGATGCCGCGAACCGGGAGCTGTTCGGCACGGGCCTGGACACCGCGCCGGTACGGGCCCACATCCGGCACGCGCTGGGTGATGACACCAGCGACGCCTCGGTCCGGGTGTATGTCCAGGAGGCGCCCGGCGGGCCGTCCGTCATGGTGACCGTCCGCCCGCCCGGCGGCATGCCGGGCGGGCCGTGGCGGCTGCGGTCCGTTCCCTACCAGCGCTCACTCGCTCATATCAAGCACATCGGCGACTTCGGGCAGGGCTACTACCAGCGGCTGGCCCACCGCAGCGGGTTCGACGAAGCGCTGCTGACCGGCCCGGACGGGATCATCTCCGAAGGCACCATCACCAACATCGGGTTCCTCGACGGCACCGGCATCGTCTGGCCCGCCGCGCCCGCCCTGGCCGGGATCACCATGCAGCTCCTTGACCGCGAGCTGGCCGGCCACGGGCTGACCTCGCGCCGCGCCCCGGTCCGGCTCTCCGATCTCGGCTCGTTCGCCGCGGCCTTCGTCACCAACGCCCGCGGCATCGCCCCGGTCGGGCAGATCGACGATCGTGCCCTGCCCGCCGATCCAGCGCTCATGAGCACGCTGGCGCAGGCCCATGGCTCCGCTCCCTGGGCCGCCCTGTAATCCGGCGGGGAGATGCTCCCGTCCCTGGCATACGGCCGGGCAAACCGGCGATGGGGACGTCTCCCATCGCGGGAGTACCGCCGGGTTGGACCGGCCTTCTTACCTGGTGGCGCGGATAATGTCTGAACTCAGGTGTCATCGCGCGAGCCCGACCGCTGAACCCCGATCCACACGGGCCGACCCCGCGGCCCCTGAACGGCCGGAGCATCCACCGTGACCTCGCTGACCGAGCTGCTGGACCGGTGGCGCGACGATCTTTCCGCCTGGGCGATTCCCGCCCACATCACCGACGGCGCCGCCGAGTCGCCGTGGGTGCTGCCCCGGCAGGTATTCGCGCGCCGCGCCGACCGGCTGCGCCAGGCCCCGGCCGGCCCGTCGTTCGAGCGGGCGTGGGAGGCGCTTGAGCCGGCGGGCAGCGTGCTGGACGTCGGCTCCGGGGCGGGGGCGGCGTGCCTGCCGCTGGCTCCCCGGATCACCACGCTGACCGCGGTCGACGCCGACGAGGAGATGCTCGGGCTGCTCGCCGCGCGGGCCGGCGAGGCGGGCCTGGCGCCGCGGCTGGTGCACGGCCGCTGGCCCGACGCCGCCGCCGGCCTCACCCCCGCCGACGTGGTGACCTGCCACCACGTCATCTTCAACGTGCCCGACCTGGGGCCGTTCCTGGCCGCGCTGACCAGCCACGCCCGCAGGCGGGTCGTGGTCGAGACCGCCACGGTCCACCCGCTGATCTCGCTCAACCCGCTGTGGCTGCGCTTCCACGGCCTGAAACGGCCGGAGCGGCCGACCGCGGGCGACACACTGGCGATCCTGGCCGCGATGGGCCTGAACCCGAGGCACACTGAATGGAGCCGCCCGGCCGCGGCCGACTACCAGACGATGGCGGAGCTGGTGGAAGTGACCAGGCGGCGGCTGTGCCTGCCGCCCGAACGGTCCGGCGAGGTGGCGGCCGCGCTGACGGAACTGGGGATCGGCGCCGGGCGGCCCAGTGACCTGGGATCGTCAGACAGGGATGTGGTCACGATCTGGTGGGAGGGGACCGCGTGAACGAGTGGCCATCGGGCTGGTTCCGCGACGAGAAGCCCGCGCCGGGCGGCCAGGGCGGGACCGCCGGCGCACCGCCAGGCGCGGCGAACGAGCCCACCGTGGGGATGCCCGTGGGCGGCGCCGGGGCGGCGCCAGCCGCGGGCGGCGGCTACGCGGCAGCGGCCGGCCAGCGCAGCCCATCGGGCCGGGCGGGGGCCGCCGGCGGCTGGCCGGACCAGCCGCCGCTGCGCGCCGACGGCGGCCAGCGCAGCCCGGCCGGCGTCACCCGGACCCGCCCGCCGCGGACCGGCCGGCCAGCGCCAGGCCGCGGCGGCGGCGCGGGACGGCACCGGAGACGGCGGATCCTGCTCATCGCGGGCAGCGTCGTGCTCATCCTGCTGGTCGTCACCGGCGCGATGTACTTCTACCTCGACTCCAAGCTCAGCCGGAGCAACGTGCTCGTGGACTACCCGGGCCGCCCGGCCGCGGGCGCCGGGCAGAACTGGCTCATCACCGGCTCGGACAGCCGCCAGGGCCTGACCCGCGCGCAGGAGCGCAAGCTGCACACCGGGGCCGCCAGCGGGCACCGGTCGGACACCGTCCTGATCCTGCACATCCCGTCGAACGGCGGCCGCGCGGTGCTGGTCAGCCTGCCCCGTGACTCCTATGTCCAGATCCCCGGGTACGGGAGCAACAAGCTCAACGCCGCATATTCGTTTGGCGGCCCGAAGCTGCTCGTCAAGACGGTCGAGGACAACACCGGCCTGCGGATCGATCACTACATGGGAATCGGGTTCGGCGGGCTGGTGAACGTCGTCAACTCGGTCGGCGGCGTCAACATGTGCCTGCCGCACGCGATCCACGACCAGGCCTCCGGCCTGCACCTGCAGGCGGGCTGCCAGACGCTGGACGGGGCACAGGCCCTGGCGTACGTGCGCGACCGGCACACCTTCGCCGACCAGGATCTCCAGCGCGTGCAGGACCAGCGGATCTTCCTGCGCGCCCTGCTGCGCAAACTGACCAGCCCGGGCACCCTGCTCAACCCGTTCGCCACCGTTCCGGCCGCGTTCGGCGCCACCGGCGCGCTCAAAGTGGATAACGGCACGCACCTGTACCAGTTGCTGCAGGTCGCGCTCGCCCTGCGCAATCCGGAAACCACGACCGTGCCCATCGCCAACGCGAATTACCCGGTCTACCTCATCGGCGACACGGTGCTGTGGGACAACGCCCGGGCACATCAGCTGTTCCACCACCTGAACCACGACCAGCCGGTGCCCAAGAGCCTGCTGACCGGCTCCCATCAGGGCGGGTAAGCCCGGCGCGGAACTGCCTGGCCGGGCGGCCTGCCGCCGCGCTGATAACGTTTGCGACGCGACCCCGGCGACGCGCTCCTTTGGTCTTGCGCGGGCAGGGGCAGGTTTCGGTAGCATGCCACGCAACATATTCGCTGGTGTTGGGTGGGCGGAGGTCAGATGAGGACCGCCAGCGTGTCTCGCGACGCGCGCCCGCTGGGCCTTTCGTCGCGCGAAGCGGAGATCATGTCCCTGATCGCGGAAGGGCACTCGAACGGGGAGATCGCCGCACGGCTCGTGCTCGCCGAGAAGACCGTGAAAAACCACGTGAACCGGATCTACGCCAAACTCGGAGCGGAATCCCGGGCAGCGGCCATCGTCCGCTGGACCGACGCCAGCAGCGGCCCGGCGTGACCGGGCTGGCTGCTCCGGGCCGGGCGGCCCGTCCCGCAGCTGTGGCCCGCGCTCGCGACCTTGGCATACGATCGTCAGACCAGCCCCAGTCTCCGTTCAGGAAACACTCAGGTAGATCTTCCAGGATCGACACATGACCACCCCGTCGGGCGACGGGCGGAAGCGGCATGATGCCCGGCTGCTCGTTGTGGAGGATGAGCCGAACATCCTCGAGTTGCTCGCCGCCAGCCTTCGTTATGCCGGTTTCGAGGTGATCACCGCCGCTGCCGGGACGGAGGCGGTGCAGGCGGCGGGCCGTCACCGGCCCGATCTGATCGTGCTCGACGTCATGCTGCCCGACATGGACGGGTTCGACGTGATCAGGCGGCTGCGCGGCGGCGGCACCCGCATCCCGGTCGTCTTCCTGACCGCGCGGGACGCGATGGAGGACAAGGTCCGCGGCCTCACCCTGGGCGGCGACGACTACGTGACCAAGCCATTCAGCCTGGAGGAGGTCATCGCGCGGATCCGGGCGGTGCTGCGCCGCACCCGGGGCGATGCCGCCGAGCCGACGCCCCGGCTGAAGTTCGCCGACCTCGAGCTCGACGAGGACAGCCACGAGGTGTGGCGGGCCGGGAAGCCGGTCCAGCTCTCCCCGACGGAGTTCAAGCTGCTCCGCTACTTCATGGGCAACGCCAACCGGGTGCTGTCGAAGATGCAGATCCTCGACCACGTGTGGGATTACGACTTCCGCGGCGACACCGGGATCGTCGAGTCCTACGTGTCGGTGCTGCGCCGCAAGGTGGACAGCAGCGGGCCGCGGCTCATCCACACCCTGCGCGGCGTCGGGTACGTGCTCAGGCTTCCTTCCTCATAACAGCTCATGTCGTCGAAGTCCGGGTTCAGCCGCCGCTGGCAGAGGGTCCGGTGGACACCCGGCCGGGTTCCGCTGCGTATCAAGCTGATCACCGCCGTGCTGGCGCTGGTCGCCATCGCGCTGGTCGTCATCAGCATCGTGGGGATCTCGGTGCTCCGCGGCTCCCTGCTGGGCGGGGTCGACGCGAGCCTGGAGGACCTTAGCGTGCTGGGCTCCTACCACAACATGGTGCAGCACTACCTGTTCAACCAGACCATCCAGGAGAGCCCCGGCGGGCAGGTGTGGCTGGGCTACCTGGGGCCGGACGGGCAGCTGCAGCCGGTGCTGGAGCCGGTCACGGTGCGGCTCGGCGCCCAGCCCACCGTTGCCGCGCCGCGGCTGCCCTCCGCGGACTGGCTCGAGGTGCACAACGGCCAGCCGCTCACGGTGCCCGCGCTGTCAGGCGGCCGCCAGTGGCGGGTCGTCGCCTACAACCAGACCTTCATCAACCCGGGAGGCGGGACCGTCACCGGCACCCTGCTCCTGGCGGCCGACGTGACCAGCGTGTACAACACCGTCGGCACACTGGCCCGGATCGACCTGATCGTCAGCGTGATCGTGATCGTCGCGCTGGCGGTCGTCGGGATCGCCATCGTCCGCACGAGCCTGCGGCCGCTCACCGACATCGAGCGCACCGCGGAGGCGATCGCCGCGGGCGACCTGTCCCGGCGGGTGCCCGACCGGGACCCGCGGACCGAGGTCGGGCGGCTCGGCCGCTCGCTCAACACCATGCTGGCCCAGATCGAGGCCGCGTTCCACGCCCGCGAGCACTCGGAGTCCGCCGCCCGGCGGTCCGAGGAACGGATGCGCCGGTTCGTCGCCGACGCCAGCCACGAGCTGCGGACGCCGCTGACCGCGATCCGCGGCTACGCCGAGTACTACCGGCAGCGGGGCGGGGTGGGCACCGGCAGGGCGGGCAACGGCGGCCGGCACCGGGACGCCGCCGCCGCGGGCGCCGCCCCTGCGGGCGCCGCCCCAGCGGGCACCGCCCCAGCGGGCACCGAGCTCAGCGTGGCGGGCACCGGCGGGCTCACCGAGCCAGACATGGACCGGATCATGCAGCGGGTGGAGCAGGAGTCCTCCCGGATGGGGCTGCTGGTGGAGGACATGCTGCTGCTGGCGCGGCTCGACCAGCAGCGCCCGATCGAACGCCGGCCGGTTGACCTGCTCACCCTCGCCGCCGACGCGGTACAGGACGCCCGCATGATCGCCTCCAGCCGGGCGATCGAGCTGACGGTCGGCAGGAGCGCGGCCTTCATCGTCCTCGGCGACGAGGCCCGGCTGCGGCAGGTCATCGCCAACCTGATGAGCAACGCCCTCAGCCACACCCCGGACGGGACGCCGATCGAGGTCCGGATCCTCGCCCACGGCCCGGACGGCGGTCTGCCGGTGCCCAGCGTGACCCTGGAGGTCGCCGACAGCGGCCCCGGCCTGACCAGGGAGCAGGCCGACCGGGTCTTCGAGCGGTTCTACCGGGCCGACCAGGCCCGGGGGCGCAAGGCCGGCGGCGCCGGGCTGGGCCTGGCGATCGTCGCCGCCCTGGTGACCGCCCACGGCGGGACCACCGGCGTCGACACCTCGCCCGGCGACGGCGCCACGTTCTGGATCACGCTCCCGCTCGCCGCCGAAGCAGCCTGAACCGGCGCCTCAGGCGGCCAGCGCGGCCCGGGCCGCCTCGGCGACCGGCCCGGCGTAACCGGCGCCGAACAGGCAGGCGTGGACCAGCAGCGGATGCAGCTGATGCAGCGGCACCCGGGCCCGCCAGCCCGCCGCCAGCGGCGCGGCCTCGGTGTAGCTGGCCAGTATCCGGTCCAGGAACGGCGCGCCGAACAGGGCCAGCATCGCCAGGTCGGTCTCCCGGTTGCCGCCGTGCGCAGCCGGGTCGATCAGCCAGCCGCGCCCGCCGGACCACAGCACGTTCCCGGACCAGCAGTCGCCGTGGATGCGGCTCGGCGGCTCGGCCGGGCCCGCCAGCTCGCCGATGCGGGCCATCACGGCCTCCACCTCCCGCACCTGGCCCGGCCGCAGCGCGCCCGCGTCGGCCGCCTGGCGCAGGAACGGCAGCAGCCGCTGGCTCGCATACCACTCCGGCCAGGCGCCCGCGCCCTGGGCCGCCCCCTCCCCGTCCGCGGTCCCGGCCGCGGCGGCCGGGGGCCCGTCGTTCGGCAGCGGCAGGCTGGCGATGAACCCCGGCCAGGGGGCCCCGAACCGGTCCGCGCCGGCCGCGTGCATCCGGGCCAGGTCACGCCCGAACCGCCCGGCCGCGGCCGCGTCCGCCGCCCCGGCCCGCACCCAGGACATGAGCAGCGTGGACTCGTCCCACCCGGCCACACCGGGCACCGGCACCGCCCCCGCCGCGCCCAGCCAGCGCAGGCCGTGCGCCTCGGCGGCCAGCGCACCGCCCAAACCAGCGGACGCCACCTTCGCGAACACCACCCGGCCGTCGGCGAGCGTGGCCCGGTAGTGACGGCACTGGTGCTGGGAGCCGGTGAGCCGCAGCTCGCTGACCCCGGCGCCGGCCAGCCGTTCCAGCCGCCGGGCGAGCTGCCCGTCGCTGGGCCAGCTCACCGGCCCGCGGGCTGCGCACCCAGGAACTCGGCGAGCCGCTGGGCCAGCCCCCGCGCGGCGGCATGGATCAGCTCGAACGTGCGGGCGTACTCGTCGGGCTGCCCGCCGTAGGGGTCGGGCACCTGGCCGCCGAAAGGATCGCCTGCGGCCAGGTGCGGGTCGAAGGACCGCAGCAGCCGCACGCGCCCGAGTGCCTGCGAGCCGCGCGCCATCCGGCGCAGGTCGGCAAGGTTGCCCGCGTCCATCGCGAGCAGCAGGTCGTACTCGCCCAGCCAGGAGCGCTCGATCTGGCGCGCCCGGTGCCCGGACCCGTCGTAGCCGCGCCGGGCGAGCTCCGCCGCCGCCGGCCCGTACATCCGCTCGCCGACGTGCCAGTCCCCGGTGCCCGCGCTGTCGACTGTCACCGCCCCGGCCAGCCCCGCCCGCGCCAGTTCCTCGCGCAGTACCGCCTCGGCCATGGGTGAGCGGCATATGTTTCCCAGGCAGACCAGGCAGATCCGGTAGGGGCCGGACGGCAGCAGGTGGGCGGGCAGCGCCTCGAAGGCGGGTGTGTCGACGGACATGCCCACCAGCATGCCGGACCCAGGCCGGGCTGGCGGTGCTGCCCCCCATGCACCCCGGGTGGCCCGCGTAGCACCAGCGGGCACCCGGGTCTTCCCGTTATGCACGCCGGGGGCATGTCACCATGGATCGCATGCCCGCCGAAGAACAGACATACCGGTCACTGTCGTACTGGCTGGACTCGGTGCCGGGGCCGCTGGCCCCCACGGACCCGCTGCCGGGCGACCTGGATGTGGACGTGGCCATCGCCGGCGCCGGGTTCACCGGGCTGTGGACGGCCTATTACCTGGCCGGTGCGCAGCCTGACCTGCGGATCGCCGTCTGCGAGAAGCAGATCGCCGGATTCGGCGCGTCCGGGCGGAACGGCGGCTGGTGCTCGGCGCTGTTCCCGGCGTCGCTGGCCAAGCTGACCAGGATGGCGGGCCGGGACGCGGCGGTCGCCATGCACCGGGAGATGCAGCGGTGCGTGGACGAGGTGGGCAGGGTGGTGGCGGAGGAGGGCATCGACTGCCACTGGGCCAAGGGCGGCACCGTGCACCTCGCCCGCTCCGTCACCCAGCTCGAGCGGGCCAGGGACGAGATCGCCGAGGCGCGGGAGTTCGGGTTCGGCGAGGACGACCTGCGCCTGCTGAGCGCCGCGGAGGCGCGCGAGGTGGCCATGGCGACCGACGTCATGGGCGCGACGTACACACCGCACTGCGCGGCCATCCACCCCGCCCGGCTGGCGCGTGGCCTCGCCGAGGTGGTGCGGCGGCGCGGGGTCGCGGTCCACGAGGCCACCCCCGTCACCGAGATCGCGCCGGGGCGCCTGCGCACGCCCCTGGGCACCGTCCGGGCGCAGTATGTGATCCGGGCCACCGAGGGCTACACGCCGCGGCTGCCCGGCCTGGAGCGTGCCATCGCGCCGGTGTACTCGCTGATGATTGCGACCGAGCCACTGCCGGAGGAGGCGTGGGACCAGATCGGGCTGGCGGGCCGGCCGACCTTCGGCGACCACCGGCACATGGTCATCTACGGCCAGCGCACGGCCGACGGGCGGCTGGCGTTCGGCGGCCGCGGCGCGCCCTACCACCTGGGGTCGGCGATCCGGCCGGACTTCGACCGGGTGCCAGCGGTCTTCGGCATGCTGCGGCACACGCTGACCGACCTGTTCCCGGTCATCGCCGACGCGAAGGTGACGCACACCTGGGGTGGCCCGCTTGGCATCGCGCGCGACTGGTGCGCCTCCGCCGGGCTGGACCCCGCCACCGGGCTGGGCTGGGCAGGCGGCTACGTCGGCGACGGCGTCTCCACCACCAACCTGGCCGGGCGGACCCTGGCCGACCTGATTCTGGGCACAGACAGCGACCTGACCAGGCTGCCGTGGGTGAACCACCGCTCACGGCGCTGGGAGCCAGAGCCGCTGCGGTGGCTCGGGGTGAACACCGGCCGGCACATCATGAGCCTGGCGGACCGGCGGGAGCCCCGCACCGGCCGGCAGTCCCGGGCCGCGCAGGTGTTCGACCGGTTCATGGGTGGCTGACCAGCAGCCCGGTGGGGTTCGCGGCTGGTTCGCGCCACCCCCGAGGATGCTGTTACCATCACTGAGTCTCAAGCGCCGCTAGCTCAACTGGCAGAGCAGCGGACTCTTAATCCGCGGGTTCGGGGTTCAAGTCCCTGGCGGCGCACCCGTCCGTTGTGCCCCTGACCTGGGCGTTCTCGCTGATCCGGTGATCCCCACAGCGCCTGGCCGATCCGGCCGGCGGCGTCGGTCATGACCTCGGGCAGGACGTGCGCGTATTTCGCCGTCATGCTGATCTGGGAGTGGCCGAGGATCTCCATGACCACCCGCTGGTCCACGCCTTGGGCGAGCAGCAGGGTGGCGGCAGTGTGGCGGGCGTCGTGCACACGGGCATCCCTTATCCCGGCTGTCTTAAGCAGAGCTTTCCATTCATCCCAGTCGGCGTGGGCACCGATCGGGCGGCCGTTGGGCTGGCACCAGACGAAGTCGCCGTCCTGCCAGGCCGGTCCGGCGATCATGCGTTCCTCAAGCTGGGCGGCGCGGTGTGCGCGAAGGGCCGCCGTCAACTGCGGGGAGAGCGCGATCGTGCGGACGCTCTTGTCTGACTTGAGTTCGGTGAGCCTGAGCCCTCCCCCGGTTCGCTGCGGGCAGCTGCGGGCGTGGCCGGTGCAATCGGGCG
>DATIXO010000115.1:0-60889 GCA_035518495.1 Streptosporangiaceae bacterium | reverse complement strand
GTCAAGGCCATCACCGCCGCCCGGATGGCGGTCCGCGGCGACGGCACGCACTACGTCTCGCTCGACAAGGCGATCAAGACGATGCGCGAGACCGGGGCGGACATGAAGGACAAGTACAAGGAGACCGCCCGCGGCGGCCTGGCGGTGAACGTCATCGAGTGCTGACGCCAGCCGCTGGCGGTGCCACGCCGGGAGTGGTGGCGTCCTGGCTACGCTGCTGCCCGGACAGGGAGAAAGGACCGGTATGGCACCGACGGCGCTGCTGCGCATGATTCTCCAGCAGGGCGATGCCCTGGACCGGATGGCCGGGCTCGACCTGGCAGAGCCCGCCGGGGTCCTGGCCGGGGCCGCCCGGATCATCCTGGTCGGCACCGGCACCAGCCAGCACGCGGCCGAGCTCGGCGCCATGATGCTGGACGCGGCCGGCCGGGACGCGCGCTGGTACCCGGCGGCCACCTGGGCCCGGTGGAGCACCAGCCGGCGGCCGGGGGACGCGCTGCTGGTGATCAGCCATACCGGGGAGACCGCGTACGCGGCCCGGGCGCGGGCGGCCGCGCTGGCGGCCGGTGTCCCGGTGGTGTCGATCACCGGTACCGGCCGCGGCTGGCCGGAGGCGGTCGAGACGGTCGCGCCGGACGAGTCCCACACCTACACCGTGAGCTACACGGCGGTGCTGGCGGTGCTCGCCCGGCTCGCCCACGAGCTGGGGTCCCCGGACGGGTCGCCCGGGCAGGTGGCCCAGGCCGCCGCCGCCGTCCGGCAGGTATGCGAGGAGCCCGGCATCGACGAGGTGGCCGTGCCCGCCCGCAGCCTGGCGATCGTCGGCTGCGGGCCGTGGGGGATCACCGCCAGGGAGGGCGCGCTGAAGATCCGGGAAGGCGCCCGGATGCTCGCCGAGGGATTCGACACCGACCGGTTGCTGCACGGCGGCGCCGTCCCGCTGACCGCGGCGGACGGCCTGGTGGTGCTGGAGCCGGCGGCGGACCCCGACGGGCTCACCGCCGCGCTCGGCTCCGCCGCGCAGGCGGAGCGGGTGCCGGTGACGGTGCTGGCCGCCGCGGACGTGCTGGCGGCTGAGGACTCCGGCCCGCTACCTCCCCTGCTGGCCCAGATCCCGATGACGGTGCGGCTGCAGCTGCTGGCAGAGCGTTTCGCCCGGCTGCGCCGCCAGGATCCGGATCTGGCCATCACCGGCGCGTGGGACGCGCCCGCCCTGTGGCAGATGGGCGCGCCCGGGGCAGCCCCGTGACAGGGCCGCCTTGCGGTCCCCCACCCGCCTCCCCATCCCCCTTCATGGCGCCGCTCGCGACGGCCAAGATTCACGGGACACGCCCTAGCCGACCGGGTCCAGCTCGGCGGCGGGCTCGTGCGAGGTGACGGCCGTCCCATCCCTGGTGTCCTGCGCGGCGGTGGCATCCTGTGCGGACGCCGTGCGCCGCCGTGGCACGAACAGGGCGGCGGCCGCCGCGGCAGCCACCGCCGCCGCGCCGACCCAGACCGCGGCGGACAGGCCGGAGACGAAGGCGGCCCCGCTCGTGTAGCCGCCGCGGGCCGAGAACACCGCGCCGAGCACGGCGACCCCGAACACGCCGCCGATCTCGCGGATCGCGTTGTTCGCCCCGGAGGCGATGCCTTCCTGGTCGCGGCGCACCGATCCGAGCACCACGTTGGCGACCGGCGCGAAGAACAGCGACATCCCGACGCCGGAGACCACGAACGCGGGCACGAGCGTGGCGTAGGCGACCGTGGGACTGCTGACCGCCGCCAGCCAGCCAAGCCCGATCGCCTGCAGCGCCAGCCCGGTGGCCAGCAGCGGCCGCCCGCCGACGCGGTCGGACAGTGAGCCGGCGATGGGGGCGATGAGCACCGGCATGGCCGTCCAGGGCAGGGTGCGCAGCCCGGCCTGGAGCGGCGAGTAACCCTGGACCACCTGCAGGAACTGCGCCAGCAGGAAGATCGAGCCGAACATCCCGAAGAACATCAGCAGCGAGGCCACGTTGGTCGCGGTGAACCCGCGGCTGCGGAACAGCCGCATCGGGAGCATCGGCTCGGGCGCCCGCAGCTCCCAGGCGACGAAGCCGGCCGTCAGCAGGGCGCCGGCCACGATGGGTCCCAGCACGGTCGGGCTGGTCCAGCCGTGGTCGTTCCCGCGCACCACGCCGAGCACGATCCCGAACAGCCCCAGGCTGGCCAGGGCCACGCCGGGCAGGTCCAGGCGGGTCGCCGGGCCGTAGCTCTCGGTGAGCCGTGTCCATGCGAACGGCAGCGCCGCGACGCCGATCGGCACATTCAGCCAGAAGATCCACTGCCAGGAGGCGCCCTCGACCACGGCGCCGCCGACGAGCGGCCCGATCGCGATGGCGAGGCCGCCGACGGCTCCCCACGCGCCGAGCGCCAGGCCGCGCCGGGCCGGTGGGACGGCCGCCGACAGCAGGGTGAGCGTCAGCGGGATGACGACGGCCGCGCCCACCCCCTGCACGGCCCGCGCCGTGATCAGCCAGCCGATCCCGGGCGCCAGGGCGGCGGCGGCGGACCCGGCCGTGAACAGGCCGAGACCGGCGGTGAACACCCGGCGGCGGCCGAACCGCTCGCCCAGCGTGGCGCCGGTGAGCAGGAACACCGCGAAGGTGAGGGTGTAGGCGTTGACGGTCCACTGCAGACCGGCGAGCGTGGCATGCAGGTGGGCCCGGATCGACGGCAGTGCGGTGGTCACCACGAGGTTGTCAAGTGACCCCATGAACAGGGCCACCGAGGTGATCGCGAAGGTCCACAGGACGCGTCGTCTGTCGGTCATCGTGTCACTCCACATAGTGAGTAGTCACTAACTTAACTGCGGAAAAAAAATCCGCGGCGGGCCCATCGCCGGGCCAGTGCGCTCATGGCGAACACCAGCGGGTCCATCGCTCGTCCACGGCCGGCAGGTCCATCGCCGCCGCCACGTTCATCAGCATGCCCATGCCGAAGAACGCCACGATCCGCTCGTAGGGCAGGCCGCTCAGCCGCTCCACCAGGGCCCAGAGGTCCTTGAAGCCGGAGCGGGTCACAGCCCGGATGTCCGGGTCGTCGCACGCCGCGTAGGCGTGCAGCTGGAGGAGGAGCAGGGTGCGGTCAGAGAGCAGCTGGTGGTAGGCCTCGCCCATCGCCTCGAGGGCGTCATCGCCCACCCGGTCCCCGGCTGCCGCCTCGAACGCCTCGGCCACCTGCCGGAAACACCGCTCCACCAGCGCGAGGAAGAGCGCCTTCTTGGTCGGGAACAGCCGGAACAGGTAAGGCTGGCTGATCCCGGCCCGGCGGGCCACGTCCTCGGTCGATGTGCCGTCCAGCCCGCGGCTGGCGAACTCGGCGACAGCCGCCGTGAGTACCGCCTCGCGGCGCTCGCCGGCTGTCATCCGCAGTCCGGTCCGGGTCATGGGCACTAAGGTAGTAATCACTCACTAACTTGTCAACCAGCGCTCTCGGCTGGCCCGGTCGGCCGCCCCGGCGCACCGGCCGTGCTCACCTTGCCCAAGCACCCCACCCTGCGTGCTGAGGTGCCCTAACATCGACCAACCGGGGTGGAGCGATGGGGAGCGTCAGCGGTGGCGAGTTGTCTGCATGGGCATCCCGTTTCCGCAGGGTCGGAGTTCTGCGATATCTGCGGAGACGATGTCCGGCCTGTCTGTGGGCAGGGGCATCGCAGCGGCACGGGCGCCCAGTTCTGTGAGACGTGCGGGGAGTCGCTGCTGGCGCCACAGCAGGCCGGTGAGGAGCAGGCCGTGGCGCCGGTGCTGGAATACAGCAGTGGCTCCTTCGCCGACTTCATCGCGGGCGACGAGCCGGACATAGGCGCCGCCGTGACCGAGTCGGCCAGCCCTGCCATGACCGAGTCGGCCAGCCCCGCCGTGACCGAGTCGGCCAGCCCCGCCGTGACCGAGTCGGCCAGCCCTGCCGTGACCGAGTCGGCCAGGCCCGCCGTGACCGAGTCGGCCAGCGCTCCCGGGCCCGATCTGCCCAGCACCGGTACAGAGGGGGCAGACGCCGATCGGGCAGACGCCCCCGGTACCGGGGACTACGAGCCCATCGACTACGGGGCCGATCTCTACCGGACCGACGCCGACGGGACCGGCGCTGCTGGGGCGGATGTGTACGGGGCCAGCGCGTACCGCACCGGCGCCCTCGAGGACGCGCAGCCCGAGGTGCCCGCGCCCGCCCGGCCCGCCGCCGGCAACGGCTCCAGCGGCCCCAGCACCCGGCCGATGGATGCGGCCCCGCTCATCGGCCTGGCGGCCGATACGGGCGGGATCACCAGCACCAAGCCGATGAACCTGGGCCCGCGCCTGGTCTTTCCCGAGCCGTGGCGTGACGCCCACGCCGATGTGCTCGCCAGCCTGCCGCCTTATGTGCATGAGGTGGCGAGCCTGCCACCGGCCAGCCCCCGCCGGGGGCGCACGCTGATCATCGCGCTGGCCCTGGTGGTGCTGGCGGGGGGCGGCACGGCGGCCGCGCTCACCCTGCTGGGCCACCATTCGTCCGTGCCGCAGGCGGCGCCGCACGCCAGCGGCTCGCCCGCCGGGTCGGCCCCGGCCAGCCCGGCGGCGTCCACAGCGAGCGCCAGGCCCTCGCCGGGGCTGCCGGTGCGCGCCTCGGGATGGACCGCGCCGGTGCCCATCGACCAGACGGGGCTGGAGGCCAGCAACGCGATCATCACCGGGCTGTCCTGCCCGCAGGTCACCGCCTGTTATGCCGTGGACAGCGCCGGGAACGTGCTGTCGTCCACCTCCCCGTCGGCCAGTACCCGGGGCACCTGGCACGTGGTTGCCAAGGACCCCAACGGCCTGGTCGCGATCTCCTGCCCCACCGCCAGCTCCTGCCTTGCGGTGGACAAGGCCGGCGACGTGATCACCCTGAGCAACGGCGCCTGGAGCAACCCGGTTTACGTGGACGACCGGTCCGGCGTCTTCACCGCGGTGTCGTGCCCGGAGGTTACGTTCTGCATGGCCGCGGACAGCGGTGGTAACGCGTTCGCCTACACCGCCGCGTCGGGAGCGTGGCAGCCCTTCACCGTGGATACCAGCGGCGGCGGGCTCACCGGCGTCTCCTGCACCGGCCCTGACAGCTGCGTGGCGGTCGATACCGGCGGCGGGGCCTACACCTATGACGGCAGCTCGTGGAGCGCCGCGGTCCCGGTGGACGTCGGGCAGGCCTTCACCACGGTGTCGTGCGCGGGCCCGTCGTTCTGCGCGGCGACCGACGACGGCGGCAAGGGCGCGATCCTGGCTGACGGCACGTGGAACGTGGCGGGGATGGGCACCAGCGCCGACGCGCTGTCCTGCCCAGCCGACGGGTTCTGCCTGGCGACCGACGGGTCAGGCGGCGCGGTCGTCTACCAGGGCGGCGCCTGGTCGACGGTCACCAGGATCGACGGGCATCAGGCCATCGACATGCTGAGCTGCCCGGCCCGCAATGCCTGCACCGCCATGGACCGCCGCGACAACGTGCTGTACTACGCACCCAGGTCCGCGGGCTGACCTGGTCTGGATCCCCGTCCCTGGTCCGGTTCCGCTGGGGATCTGCTGAGGCGGCTTGCCCGCAGGCCAGCGGCGGGCCAGGGTGGGCCACGTGACACGGCGGGTGAGAAGATCAGCGCCTGGCTGCCCAGGCTCCGGACCGAGCGAGGTCGCATGCAAGGACGTTCCGTGATCCCGCGGGGCATGGGCACAGGTGGGGGGAGAGCATGGCGGCAGGCGGCCGCCGGGACGCTCCTGGGCTGTGCCGCGCTGCTGGCCTCCGGCTGCGCCAGCGCCAGCCAGCCCGCCCCGGCGGCCCCGGCCCAGCCCTCGCAGGCCACGCCCGCGGCAACGGCCATCAGCCCAGCGCAGCGGAAGACGGCGGCCCGCAGCTACCTGGCGATCGCCCGGCCGGCGAACCGGCGCCTCGATCGCGACTTTGACGGCCTCGAAGACGACGGCCACGATGATCTCGCCGCGGCCCAGGCCGACCTGCTGGACGCCGCGGCCACCGAGCGCCTGTTCGACCGCCGCCTGCTGCGCCTCAAGCTCCCCCCGGCAAGCGAGCCGTTCGCCCACCTGCTGGTCACCGCGAACCAGGCCCGGGCCCGGCTCACCGTGGCGGCGGCCGCCAGCACCTCGCTGAGCCAGCTCCGCGGCTACGAGGGCCGGCTCACCGCCGCCAATGAGCCGGTGGAGGAAGCGGCAAGGGTGATCCGGAGCCAGCTGGGCCTGCCGCCTCCCGAGACGAGCTAGTGCATGTCCTGCCGCCGGCCGGGTTCCGCCAGCCGCGCCACGCCCGGCCATGAACCCGCGTAGGCTCCTGGACGTTCACAAGGGCGTGCATGTCCCGGTGGCGGCGCCGGGCCCGGCGTAGCGAACCGGAACGGACAGCTGGAGAGGAACGTCGGCGTGAGCACGGCTACGAAATCAGGCATTGCCGGGGCCCGCGATGAGACGGCCGGCGGCCAGCGGCTGGCGTGGGCGAGCAGGCGGCTGTACCTGCCGACGGTGGTGATCGCCGTCGTGGCCGCGTGGCTGAGCTGGCGGGGCTGGAACGCACTCGACCAGTTCGGCACCGCCCGGTCCATCAACGCGGGCCGGTTCCAGCTGGCCGGGCCGGTCGTGATCGGGTTCGTGCTGGTGGTCTTCTCCATCGAGCAGCTGTGGCCGGCGGAGCGCCGGCCGGTGCTGGCGCGCGGCCACCTGCTCGACCTTGGCTACCTGGTGTTCTACGCCACGCTGGTGGTCCCGCTGATCGTGCTGATCGGGTCAGGCTTCGCCGGGCTGCTGGCGCGGCTCGAGCCGTGGCTGGTCCTGCCGCGGGTGCCCGCCGTGCCCGGCTGGTGCTTCATCGTGCTCGCGGTGGTGGGCATCGACGCCGTGGACTGGCTGGCCCATCTGGGCAATCACCAGATCAATGCGCTCTGGCGGCTGCACGCGGTGCACCACTCGCAGGAGGAGCTGAGCATTCTCACCACCTACCGGGCGCACCCGCTGGTGCACGTCAGCTTCCTGCTCTCGGCGATCCCGATCCTGGCCGTGGAGTCCAACACCGCCACCCCCGCCGTGGTGCTGACCGCATACGCGTGCCTGGGTGCCCTGCCGCACGCCAACGTCCGCTGGACCTACGGCAAGCTGGGGCTGGTCATGATCAGCCCCGCCTACCACCGCATCCATCACGCGGCGACCGGCCGGCTGGACATCAACCTCGGCACCGTGTTCCCGTTCTGGGACATGCTGTCGCGGCGGGCCGTCTTCCCGCGGCGGGACGCCGTTCCCGGCCCCACCGGCCTGGCCGGGCGGCCGGTTCCGGTCGAGCAGTCCGGCCCGCGTCCCCGTTTCGCCCGCACGATCCTGATCCAGCTCGCCGAGCCCTTCACCTCGACCAGGACGGAGTCACGATGACCGCCACCCGGAACACCCAGCGGCAGCACGCCCGCCCGCGGACCAGCGGCGCGCTCTGGCTGCTCTACCTGTGCGACGCTGGGCTGCTCGTGGCTTCCGGCCTCATTCACCTGCACCTGTGGGACATCGCCTACCGGCACGTCAAGACGCTCGACACGCTGTTCCTCGTCCAGGTGGTCCTGTGCCTGCTGGCAGCGGTCGCGCTGCTGGCGCTGCGGCACCTCGTCGTCGTGCTGGCAGCCGCGGCCCTGATGGCCGGCACGATCGTCGGGTTCGTCCTGGCCCGCACCGTGGGCATCTTCGGATTCCACCTCACCTTCAGCTCCGGGCTCGCCTACACCGTGCTGGTGATCGAGGCCGCCGCCGTCATCCTGCTCGGCATCACCGCCTGGCTGATGCCGGGCCCCGCCCGCCCAGCCTCCTGAGCTCCCGCCGCGTGCGGCCGGGGAGATACTGGCCAGATGAGCGAGGGACTGGTGGTTCCGGCGCTGGCCGCCGGGCCGTTCAGGCTGCGGCGGTTCGTGATGGCCGACCTGCCGGTGGTGCGCGAGGCGGCACAGGATCCGTACATCCCGCTCATCACCACCGTGCCAGCGGTGTTCACCGATACCGAGGGGCGCCGGTTCATCGAGCGGCAGTGGGACCGTGCCCGGCGGGGGTCGGGCTACTCGTTCGCCATCGCGGACGCCGCCACCGGCCACGCGGTCGGGCAGATCGGGCTCTGGCTGCACGACATCGGCGCCGGGCGCGCCTCGGTCGGTTACTGGGTCGCCGCGCCGGCCCGGGGACGTGGTGCGGCCGGGCACGCGCTCAGGACGCTTTCCTTCTGGGCGCTGGGCGTCCTGCGGATCCCGCGCCTGGAACTGTACGTGGAGCCGTGGAACGAGGCATCCATCCGGACCGCCGAGCGGGCGGGCTTCCAGCGGGAGGGCCTGCTGCGCAGCTGGCAGGAGGTCGGCGGGGAGCGAACGGACATGCTCATGTACTCGCTGCTGCCCGCCGACCTCCCGGACGCGGAGGCCTGATCCTCCGTCAGGGGGTCAGGACGGCACGGCGGTGGGGGGCCTGGCCGCAGCGGGACCAGCCCTCCGCGGCGCGATCCAGTGGCAGGGTCTCGCGGTCGGCGGTGATCCGGCCGTCCGCCGCATGCGCCAGGATCTCGGCCAGGGCGGCGGCTTTCTGCTCGTCGCTGAGCGCGTTGTTGGTGTAGCCGAGCACGGAGAGCACCCGGCTGCGCAGGGTGGCTGAGCTGAAACCGGCCATCGCGCCAGCCGAGGAACCGAGGTTGACCAGCCTGCCGCGCGGCGACAGCACCCGCAGCGCGGCCTCGGCGGGCACTCCCCAGACCGGGTCGAGTACCAGGTCCACCCGGTCGCCGGCGGCCTGCGCCAGCTGGCCAGCGACCGCGCCGGCGTCATCGCCGGCCAGGTCGGCGACCGCGTCGGCGCCAAGTTCGGCGGCCCGGGCGCGGCCGCGGGCGTCCCGGCAGGCGGCCACCACCCGGCCGGCCCCCAGCAGGCGGGCGGCCTGCACCGCTATCTGGCCGACGTTGCCGCTGGCGCCCAGCACGAGTACGTGCTCGCCCGGCTGCAGCTGCCCGCGCCAGGACAGCGCCATCCAGGCGGCGACCGCGGACAGCCCGAGCGCTGCGGCGAGATCGTCACTGACGCCATCGGGCAGCGGCAGCATGGCCGTCTCGGGCACCACACAGAGCTGCGCCATCGAGCCGTCACCGGGCGCCATGCCCGCGCCGCAGCTGAACCAGACCCGCTGGCCGGCCGGGGCGCTGCCGGCTTCGGCAACGGTGCCCACCCCCTGCGTCCCGGGCACGTACGGCAGCGCGGGCTGGCCGAAGTAGGAGGTCCCGGAGGCGCAGAGCAGGTCGAGCGGGTTGATCGGGGCGGCGGTGATCCGGATCAGCGCCTGGCCGGGCTGGCGGCTGGGCGCGGGATGGGAGCCGAACTGCGGCGGCTCACCGTGACGGCGGAGGACCGCCGCGCGCATAGCCGGCGCGCCGCCGCCCGTCATGAGACCGGGCCCTGGTCCTCGGTGTAGGTGTAGGTATAGGGGTTGTCGAGGACCCTGGTCTCGGGGATCTCCGGGTGCATGCCCTCTTGCCAGGCGTCGGGCCCCAGCTCGCCCTTGAGGTAGTCGACCGTCTGCCCGACCACCTCCCGTGCCTTGCCGAGGTCGGCGCCGGCCAGGTGGTGGTCGTACTTGACGACCCGGCCGTTGACGACCACCGTGTGGACGTCGCCGCGCCCGGCCTGGAAGACGACGTGGCCGTACGGGTGGAGCAGCGGGAACATCACCGGCGAGGCGTCGTTCTTGATCAGCACGACGTCCGCCTTCTTGCCCGGCTCCAGGCTCCCGGTCAGCGAGTCCATGCCGAGCGCCCGCGCCCCGCCCCGGGTGGCCCAGTCGACGACCTGCTCGGCGCGCAGGCGGTGGTGGGTCACGGTCTCATCGGCGTTGTGTGCCTCCAGGTGCTCGCGGGCACGGTCAGCGCTCAGCGTGGCCCGCATGGCGGAGAACAGGTCGGCGCTCCACCAGACGCTGGTGTCCATGGACAGCGAGACGCCGATGCCGTGCTGGCGCAGCTTCCAGGTGGGCGGGTAGCCCTGGCCGGCGCTCTGCTCGCTCTCGGTGGACAGCGACGCGTGCCCGCCGGTCGCCGCGATCCGGTGGTAGGAGTCGGGCGACAGGCTGGCGGCGTGCACGTAGATGGTGGAGGGGGTCATGAAGCCGTGCTCGTACATGAGCCGGATGCCGTCGTCGGTGGTCACCTTCCACACCCCGGCGTGGGTCGTCACCGGCACGCCCAGGTCGCGGGCCACCTCGAACGCCGCCTTCTCCGGGAAGTCCGGGCTGGCCGGGGGGACGTCGAAGGCCATCTGGAAGCCGAGCATGTCGTTGCCGCCGCTGAACCGCCGGGACACGAAGTCGCGGAACTCCGGTGCGGCCGACCACTCCCACGGGGCGGCCTGGATGTTGCCGTAGGCGAGCACGAACCGCCCCGGCACCTCCTGCAGCGCGTCCGCCGCCGCCTCGGCGTGCTCGACCGTCTGCAGGTTGTGCGACCAGTCCACGCTGGTCGTCACCCCCGCGTCGATCGCCTCGATCGCGCTCAGCAGGTTGCCCGCGTAGATGTCCTGCGGCCGGAACGACTTGCCCCATTGCAGGTAGTTCCAGACGAAGTACTGGGTGAGCGTCCAGTCGGCGCCGTACCCGCGCATCGCCGTCTGCCACATGTGCCGGTGGGTGTCGATCATGCCCGGCATGAGGATGCCGCCGGACGCGTCGATCTCGGCCGTGCCCTCGGGCACCGGGAGGCGGGGGCCAACGGCGGTGATCCGGTCGCCGGTGATGAGAACGTCGGCGCCGTGCAGGACGTGGTGGGCGTCGTCCATCGTCAGCACGGTCGCGTCGCGGAACACGATCGGCCGTCCTGGCGTCAGGTCAGCGGCGGTCAGGGCGGGTGCGGCTGTCATGAGTTACCTCCACTGTGCTGCAGTCCCAGTGCTGCAGGACCTCGGTGCTGCAAACCCTGTGCGGTACAACCCCCGTGCGGTACAACCCCTGCACTGCAAGAACCCAGTGTGCTCCAAACAGCTCCGCGCGGCGCGCGCATGTGCCCGGCTCTTACGGACATATGTCCGTAGAGCGGCTATGTGCGGCTGACCGGAACATTGGCCGGCCTGGCAGCCGGTGTCAAGTGACAACCCCGCCCGCCTGGTGCGCCGGGCAAACTGGCCATGTCCGCCATGCGGACACGGTGGCCCGGTCACGCTACAGTCGTGAAGGCATGGCCGGGCACACGCCGCAGGGCACCGGACAGCAGGCAGCAGCGGACACGCAGAAGCGGAGAAGCGCCCATGGCACGCCGCGACACCAGCCCGGACTTCATCGAGGCCCTGGCCCGTGGCCTCGATGTGATCCGGGCGTTCCAGCCGCGCCAGCCCGCCATGCCGCTGGCGGCGGTGGCGGCCGCCACCGGGCTGGCCCGCCCGACCGCGCGCAGGATCCTGCTCACGCTGGAGCAGATGGGATACGTGCGTGCCGTGCCGGGCGGGTTCGAGCTCACCCCGCGCGTGCTCGAGCTCGGCATGTCCTACGTGCTGTCCCGCAACCTGTGGGAGGTGGCCAGGCCGCACATGGAGCGCCTGGTGGGCCGCACCCACGAGTCGTCGTCCATCGCCCAGCTGGACGGGCCGGACATCGTGTACGTGGCCAGGGTCGCGGTGCCGAAGATCGTCGCGCTGGCGGTAACGATCGGCACCAGGTTCCCGGCGATGCAGACCTCACTGGGGAAGGTGCTGCTGGCGGCGCTCGCGCCGGACGAGGTGGAGCGCGTGCTCGCCGAGCCGAGCCGGTCCGGGATCACCCCACGTGCCGTCCCTGGCAGCGAGGAACGCGCGGTCACGCTGCGGGAGGTCCGGGCGCGCGGGTGGGCGCTCACCGACGAGGAGCTGGCGGCGGGAATCCGCTCCGTGGCGGCGCCGCTGCGGGACGGGGACGGCCGGGTGATCGCCTCACTGAACGTGAACACGCATGCCGCCGAGACCCCGGTCGAGGTGCTGACCGGGGAATACCTCCCGCTGCTGCTGCAGACCGCGGGGGCGATCAGCGCGGACTGGGCCGCCTGCCAGGCGGCCCCGCAGATCACGGTGCCGCAGCCCGCTGCCGCACAGTCAGCGCCGCAGCCCCTGGCGCTGCCGTGACGCCAGCCTTGACACTGGATCCGCACGCCACCCACACCGCACCTTGCCGGACAGGCGTCCGGCAAGCGGACAGAAGGACATGTTCCCCGCCATGAGCCAGCGCATCCCGCCGAGTCCCGATACCCCGGCTCCCGCCGCCCGGCCGGGCGCGGCGCCCGCCGTGCCCGGGACACAGCCCGGCCTCACCCCAACCGGTCCCGCCCCACCCGGCCCGGCCCACCGGCCCGCCACCGGCCCGCTGACCGGGCTGATCGTCGCCGACTTCTCGCGTGTCCTGGCCGGCCCGTACTGCACCATGCTGCTCGCCGATCTCGGCGCGGACGTGATCAAGGTGGAGAGCCCGGCCGGTGACGACACCCGCCGCTGGGTGCCGCCGACCCGGGACGGGGTGTCCACCTACTTCCTGGCCATCAACCGGAACAAGCGCAGCGTCGCGCTGGACCTGCGCGACGCCGACGACCTGGAGGCCGCGCACGAGCTCGTCCGCCGGGCCGACGTCTTCGTGCAGAACTTCAAGCCCGGCGGCCTGGCCAGGTTCGGCCTCGACTACGCCTCGGCCAGCGCGCTCAACCCCCGCCTTATCTACGCCTCGATCAGCGGGTTCGGGACCAGCGGCGGGAAGGACCTGCCCGGCTACGATCTCATGGTCCAGGCCATGTCGGGCCTGATGAGCCTGACCGGGGACCCCGACGGCCCGCCGTACCGGGCGGGCATCTCGGTGTTCGACGTCATCGCCGGGCTGCACACCGCCATCGCGATCCTGGCCGCGCTGCACCACCGCGATGCGACGGGCCGGGGGCAGCACGTCGAGGCCAGCCTGCTCGCTTCGGCGCTGTCCGGGATGGTGAACCAGACCAGCGCCTACGCGGCCGGGGGAGTGGTGCCGTTCCGGATGGGCAACTCCCACCCGAGCCTGTTCCCGTACGAGCCGCTGCCCACCGCGGACGGGGAGCTCATCATCACCGCGGGCAACGATGCCCAGTTCCGCAGGCTGTGTGAGGTGCTGGGGGTGCCGGAACTCGCCGCCGACGCCCGCTTCGCCGGCAACGAGGGGCGCACGGCCAACCGGGACACGCTGCGCCCGCTGCTGGCCGCCCGGCTGGAGACCCGCCCGTCAGCGGACTGGTTCGGCGAGCTGATCGCCGCCGGTGTCCCGTGCGGCCCCATCAACACGGTGGACGCCGGCATCGCCTTCGCCCGTGACATCGGGCTGGACCCGGTGGTGACCGCCGGCGAGGGAGAGGCGGGCGTGCCCACGATCCGGCATCCGATCACCTATTCCGCGACCGCGCCCAGCTACCCGCTGCCCCCGCCCGGCCTGGACGAGCACGGGGATCAGGTCCGTGCCTGGCTCGATGGCCCGCCCGGCCCGCTCGCCCCGCCTCCCGCGGGCGCGCCCAGGAAGGAAGCGGCCGGGCAGGAGGAAGCGGGCGGGCCGGACAAGGAGACGAGCGCATGACGCGGCCCGGCGAGGTGCCACGCTTCCCCACGTCACTGGGTGCCTCGACGCCCGACACGATCACCCTGCTCGGCCGGGATCTCGCCGCCGACCTCATGGGCAGGGTCGGGTTCGGCGAGCTGGCGCTGTGGCTGGTGACCCAGCGCCGGCCCGGCCCGGGCGAGGTCCGGGTGTTCGAGGCGGTGCTGGTGGCGCTCGCCGACCATGGCTTCACCCCGACCGCGATCGCTGCCAGGCTCACCTACCTGAGCGCGCCCGACTCGGTGCAGGGTGCGCTCGCGGCCGGGCTGCTCGGCGGCGGCTCCCGCTTCCTGGGGGTCACCGAGGACGCGGGCCGGTTCCTGTCCGATGCGCTCGCCGGGGCGGGGCAGCCGCTGCCCACCGACGACGCGGGCTGGGACGCGCTGGCGCTCACTGCCGTGCGGGAGGCCCGGGCCGCGGGCAGATTCGTCCCCGGCCTCGGGCATCCGGTACATAAGGTCACCGACCCCCGCACCCCCGCACTCATCGCGATCGCCGACGAGGAGGGGCTGCGCGGGCCGCATCTGCGCCTGTTCGAGGCGATCGGCCGGGTGCACCCACAGGTGCTCGGCCGGACGCTGCCGCTCAACGGCGCCGGCACCTGCGGCGCCGCGCTCGCCGATCTCGGGCTGCCGCCGGACCTGCTGCGCGGGTTCGCGCTGCTGGCCAGGGCCGCCGGGCTGCTGGGCCAGCTGGCCGAGGAACGGCGCCGGCCGGTCGGCATGGACATCTACCTCACGGTCGAGCGGGGCGCCGAAAGCGTGCCCCCGGACCCGGACCCGAACCCCTGAGCCGCAAACACCAGAGCCGCAAACACCAGAGGAGCCGCCATGGCCACCGTCGCAGCGGTCATCGCATCGACGCACCACCCGTTCTACTACCGGGCGAGCACGTCCACCGGTGCGGACCGGCCGCCGTTCGCCGACGAATGGGTCGCCAAGATCGAGGCATTCCGCGAGACCCTGACCCGCGCCCGCCCCGATGTGCTGGTCATGGTCGGCTCCGACCACTTCCATCAGCTATGGCTCGACAACATGCCGCAGTTCCTTGTCGGCAAGGCGCCGTTCTACGACGCGAACTTCTACAACGAGGAGCGGGAGTTCGGCCTGCCCAGGATGTTCGTGCGCGGCGACGAGGACCTGTCCGCCTACCTGCTGCGCCAGGGGATGGACGCCGGCTTCGACCTCGCGTTCAGCAACGAATTGAGAATCGACCACAGCATCACCTGCCCGCTCATCACCTTGCGGCCGGAAGCGGACCTGCCGATCGTCCCCATCTACACCAACATCTTCGCGCCGCCGCTGCCGCAGCCGAAGCGCTTCGTGGAGCTCGGCAGGACCATCCGGCAACTGGTCGAGTCCTGGCCGAGCCAGGCGCGGGTGGCGATCATCGGCACCGGTCACCTGTCGCTGGAGCTGGGCGGGCCGCGGCAGTTCGGCCCGCACGGCCCCGACCCCGAGTTCGACCGCAAGGCGGTCGGCTGGATCGCGTCGGGTGACCTGGGATCCGCGCTGGCGGAGGTCAGCCTGGACAGCCTGTGGCTGCCGGGCAACGCCACCCACGGCTTCATGGACTTCATGCTGATGATGGGCGTGGCCGGCGAGAACGTGAAGGCTGATCATGTGGACTCGCTGGACCTGTTCCACACCATGGAGGCCTACTTCACCTGGTACCCGGAGGCATCGGTATGAGCAAGTACCTGCTCAACAAGTTCCTCTACACCGTCGACCGCGACCCGGACCTGGTCGAGCGGTACCGCACGGACCCGGCCGGGACGGTGGCCTGGTGGGAGGCGGAGCGCGCCAACGTGGTCCTCAACCTGCCCGGGATCGAGCGCAGCACCTGGCTGGAGTTCACCGGCGCCGAACGCGAGGCGCTGGCGACCCACGACTACGTCAAGCTGTTCGAGCTCGGAGCGCACAACTTCCTGACCCTGACCCTGTTCATCGCCATGTTCGAGCGGGACCACGACGAGCCGCTGGGATTCCAGCTCGAGTACGCGCGGAAGCTGAGCCACTTCAGCCTGCCGTACCCCGACATCTCCACCTGAGCCGCCACCGGCTCCGGCTGCGCCATGACCGGCGCGTGGGCCGTCATGACGCGCCAGGGGGCGCGGGTGGCGAGGCTGATCCCGGCTGACCGGCCGGTGTGGAGAATGGCGGCTATGAACTCCTCGTCCAAGTGGTCCCTGTGGTCGCAGGACTCCTTCCTGTCGATCGGATCGCGGGGATCGGTCCTGTCCATCGGGTCGGTCGGCTCCGCCTTGTCGGTGGGGTCGGTCGGGTCCTTCGCGTCCGCGTTCAGCATCGGGTCCGCGATGTCGGTGCTGTCGCTGCTGTCGGCGCTGTCGGCCGGGTCGGTGATGTCGGCCCGGTCGGCCGGCGGGGTGATGTCCACCCGCCAGCGGTCCAGGCCGGCGCGGCCGCCGGGGTGACCGAGGCGGGCGGCCGGCTGCTCCGCCGCCGGCGGGGCGCCGAGCGGGTGACCAATGTCGAGCTGTACTTCGACCTGGTCTACGTGTTCGCGGTCACCCAGCTGTCGCGGCACCTGCTGGCGCGGCCGACGATCACGGGGGCCCTGCAGTCGGCGCTGCTGCTGGCCATGGTCTGGCTCGTGTGGGCGTACACCACCTGGGTCACCAACTGGCTCGACCCGGAGCGGATCCCGGTCCGCCTGCTGCTGATCGCCCTGGCACTGGCCGCGCTGGTGATGTGGGCGGCCCTGCCGGAGGCGTTCGGCACCCGCGGGCTCATCATTGGCGCCGGTTACGCCGTCACCCAGATCGGCCGGAGCATCTTCGCGGTGGTGACGCTGCGCGGCGGCCCGCTCGAGCGGAACTTCCAGCGCATCCTGGTGTGGTGCGTCGTCAGCGGCGGGCTGGCGGTCGCCGGCGGGATCGTCAGCGGGCCAGCCCGGGGCTGGCTGTGGCTGGCGGCCGTCACGGTCGACCTGGTCGGTGGGATGGCCGGCTTCTACACGCCAGGCCTCGGCCGCTCGGCCACGGCCGACTGGACCATCGAGGGCAATCACTTCGCGGAGCGGTGCCAGGCGTTCATCCTCATCGCGCTCGGCGAGTCGATCGTGGTCATCGGCGCCACCCTGTCCCGGCTGCTCGGGATGGCTGTCACCGCGGCCGAGGCCGGGGCGTTCGTGATCGCGGTCGTCGGCAGCGCCGGGCTGTGGTGGCTGTACTTCGACCGGAGCGCCGGTGACGCGGCCCGGGTGATCGCCGCCTCGGCCGACCCGGGCCGGATGGGCCGCACCGCCTATCACCTGATTCATCCGGTGATGGTGGCCGGGATCATCGTGGCGGCGGCAGCGGACGAGGTGATGGTGTCCTCGCCGGGCCTGACCGGGGTGGCGTGGGCGGCCTGGCTCGTCCTGGGCGGGACCGCCCTGTTCATCGCCGGGCACGCCGCTTTCAAGATCGCCGTGTGGCGGGTGGTGCCCTGGTCGCGGCTGGCCGCGGTGGCCGTTCTGGGGCTGCTGGGCCTGGCGGCGCCGCACGTGTCCGTGCTCGGGCTGGGGGTGTGCGCGACGGCCGTGGTGATCGCCGTCGCGGCGAGCGACCACTTCCTGGCCACCGGCGGGGAAGAGTCACCCGGGTAATCGCCTGACCAGGACGTCCCGGTCAGGCGGCGCGGCCCGGCGGGCCGTGACTGTCGAACACGCGCCTGCCGTCCGGGCTGATGGCCGTGGTCGTGCCGTCGGGGTGGAGGGTCAGGGTCCAGCCCCAGCGGTGGATGACGATCTTGTGGTGGAAGGAGCACAGAGGCACCAGGCTGGCGTCGCAGGCGGCCGCCTCCGCGCCCGTGCCGCGGTGTGCCGGGCCCCGGCCCGCTCCAGCGCCACCAGCGCCTGCGCCTGCACCGCCGTAGGCAGCGATCCGGCATCCGCGGCGGCCAGTGTCTCCAGCGCCGGTCCAGCATGACCAGCGCCTCCGCTACCCCGGCGGGCTGCTGCCCATCACCCACGCTGGTCACCTCCACCCTGCCGTTCCATACATCCATGTCAGACCATTAATTCGATGTCTAGTTCGACCATACTCGCCCATGCCGACAATTGCGGGCCCACCGGACCATGTGCAGAAAAGCCAGCCTTTTCCGGGGCGCCTTCGCCTCAGCGGGCGAGCAGCGCGACCTCCCCGGTGGCGCCGTCGATCGCGGCCAGCCAGGAGCCGTCGTCGGCGTCGCCGATGGCGGTCTCCGGGCGGCACCCGGTCACGGTGGGCACGCCACGGCCATTGCCGGCGCTGGGCTGGTAAGGGTCGGCGATGGTGCGGGAGATGACGCCGCGGGCGGCCAGCAGCAGCGGCGCCTGGACGGGCAGCGGCCGGTCGACAAGCAGGATCGCGCCCTCGTGACTGGCCGCGGCGGGCCCGTCCGGGCCGTAGCGGACCAGGCGGCCGACCGCCACGCCGGGCACGGCCGGGCAGGCCGGGATCTGCATGCCGCATGACCGCACGGTGGAGGCGAGGAACGGCAGCCAGCGGTGAGCTGCCTGCGGGCCGGCCGTGGCCGCACCACCGCCCGCCTGGCGGGTCACCACCGCCAGCAGCTGGGTGGCCAGGTAGGTGTCGACCGGCCGGGCCGAGGCCAGGACCGCCAGGCAATCGGCGGCATGCTCGCCGGCCAGGCCCGCGACCGCCCGCCGCGCCGCGTCCTCGAACATGCTTCCGCCGGGCCCGGCCCCGTCCCGCCACGCCTGGTGCATCGCCTCCCGGCACAGGGTGGCCAGGTTCGGCGAGCCGATGCGGGGGAAGGCCAGCCGCCGGGCCGGGCGTGCGGCAGCGGACGTGACCTCTGCGCACAGCCGGTCGATCCTGGGGGTCCCACCGGCCCAGGGGAGGACGTACTTCTCGGCGAGCACCGGCGGCAGGCGCTCCAGCAGCCGGGCGAACACCGTCGCCGTGCGGCCGTGCTGGGGGGAGATCGCGCCCTGGCGCGTGCTTGTTCCGCGCGGCGCTCCCGGCGCCTGCCGGGGAAGCGGGTAGGCGTTCACCCGGCGATGATCATTCCGTCTCAGGGGGACAGTTGCGGCAGGTGCCCGTCCCTGGGCCGGTATTCGCGCAGCTTGCCTGTTGTGTCACCGCGTGCTCCCTCAGGTGGTAACGGGGAAGGGGGGAGTCCGGTTGTGCACAGCTCTTCAGTTGAGTGAACATTCAGGACCTGTCAGATCCCTCGGACGTTAGCAGCACTGAACTGTGATGTGAACGGACCGGATGTCCGCTTTCCGGCCAGCTGTGCTGTCCGCGCACTTCGGCGGCCTGGCTGACCAGAAATATTAACTTTTCGTTCATCTTATATTCGCCAGCCTGTCGGTAACAGACGGGGTCAGAGGCACTTAACGAGGCGCCGTGGTTGCTCTGAGCCGCCACTGCGGGCCTCGTGCCGCGGCCGTCACGGCCTGCCCTCGAACTGGAGGATGTAGAGGCCGCCGCCGCATCGGTCCACCGCGTACACGATGCCGTCGGAGGCCACGTACACGTCGTTGATCTGGGCCGCGCCCACGGACGAGCCGGGCGGTGCGGGCGGCACGAACGCCGCCACCTCCACCGGCTGGAACGGGTTGCGCACGTCGAAGACGCGCACCCCGGCATTGAAGAACGAGCCGAACACGATGTCCTCGTCCTGCCAGGACCATGCGAAGGGCTCGTTCTCGTGCAGGTTGTGGGCCCCGAACCGGCCGCCCCGGTGCGCGAACTCCGCCACCGGCGGCATCGGTGCGCTGCTGATGATCAGCGGTGACGTCTCGTGGCTCACGTCGGCGAACCAGAGCAGCTTGGGAAAGTCGGCAGCGGCGTCGCGCACGCTCTCGTCGCTGATGGCCAGCAGGCCGCGGCGCGGCAGTGGCAGCACGGTATGGGTGTAGCCGGGCATCGGCGGGTGGTAGTCCAGCCGGGACACCATCGCCGGGGCACCGGCATCGGTGATGTCCAGGATGACCACGCCCGCGTCGAGGTAGCCGACGTAGGCGCGGTCCGGGCGCCCGGCGCAGACGTTGATGTTGTGCGCGCGGAACCCGGCGTCGAAGACCTCGTGCCGGACCGGCGGGGGTGAGCCGTCGCCATGCTGTGTGCCGGGCAGCCACCACCGGCCCGCCTCCACCGGGTGGTCCGGCCTGGCGAGGTCGACGATCACCGGGAACTGGTCGTCCCGCGGGCTGGCCGGCCGGGAGTCGGGAGTGCCCGTACTGAGGTAGGCGTGCGTGCCCACGGTGAAGCCGACCCAGTGGGTGCCGCGCGAGTGGGGGCCCGACTCATCGAGGAAGGCGATCGGGCGTGGCTCGGCCGGGCGGGAAAGGTCGTACACCTCGATGCCCGCTGGCCGTTCGCCCGGCCTGTCCACCTGGTAGGCCACCACCATGACCTCGCCGCTGACCGCCAGCGAGTTCGACCGGACGCTGCCGTGCGGCAGCGTGGTCTGCGCCAGCAACCGCGGCGCTGTCGGGTCGGTAACGTCAAGGACGCTGAAGTTCGCGGGCCCCCGCTCGTGGGCGAGGTAGAGGTAGCGGCGGCCACCTCGTTCGAGCAGGGCGATGCCTTCGCCGCAGTTGCCCCGGCCAGCCAGGTCATGCTGGCCCAGGTAGCGCATCCCGGTACATTCCAGCGGGTGCACAGCCACCCCTTCCGGCAGGCGGGCCCTGGGTGTCGCAGCCTTGAGCGTTGTGCCTTGCGCTGCGCGCCTGGTTGATTAGGCTAATCATCTACAGGGCGGTACTGGACGTTATTAACAACCAGGCCCGAATAACAACCAGGCCCGGGGCTGACTAGGGAGATGTCATGAGCGTACGAGGCAGTTCGGCCCGGTACGGCACGTTAGCGCTCCTGCTCGCCACGCCACTGGTGCTGGCGGCCTGCAGCTCCAGCGGTTCGGGCAGCTCGAGCAGCTCACCGAGCGCGAACAGCCCGATCAACATCGGGTACGAGCTCCCGCTCACCGGCCCCGCCGCCCTGCCCGGCAAGCAGGAGCAGGAGGGGTGGAACCTCGGGCTCAAGGCCTTCGGCAGCACCGTGGACGGCCATCACATCGTCACCTACTTCGACGACACCGGCGGGGACCCGACGGTGGCGCTGTCCGACGCCCGTTCCCTGGTCGAGCAGAAGCACGTCCAGATCATGGAGGGCCCGCTGCTCGCGAGCGAGGACGCCGCCGTGGCCCCCTACCTCGGCGCCCAGCACGTCCCCACGGACAACCTCGCCGTGTGCAGCCAGACGCAGGTCATCGACGACGCGAAATACGGCAACGCGTTCAGCTCGGGCTGGCTGTGCGATCAGCCGGACGTCATGGCGGCCGACTACCTCTACAAGGACCTCGGCTACCGGCACGTGACGGTGCTGGCGACCGACTACGCGTTCGGCTGGCTGTCGGCGGGCGGGTTCATCAAGCAGTTCACCCTGCTCGGCGGGAAGATCGACAAGGTTCTCTGGCCGCCGCTCACCGCCACCGACTACGGCCCCTACGTGTCCGCGATCCCCAGGAACACCCAGGCGGTCTTCGCCGAGACCGTGGGGGCCGCGGGGCCCATCTTCACCAAGACGTACGCGCAATTCGGCCTGCGCGGCAAGATCCCCCTCTACGGCATGACGAACCTCTTCGACTATTCGGTGCTGCCCGGCGAGGTGCCGGCCGACGTGATGGGCGACCAGATGGCGGCGCAGTACTGCGACGGGATCAACACCCCCGCGAACAACAAGTTCGTCAGCCTCTTCAACCAGACCTACCACACCCGTCCCGGCTACTACGCGGAGGCGGCGTACGTGCACGCCGAGCTGGTCGTGGCCGCGCTGAAGGCGCTGCACGGCGACGCCACGAACTCGGCCGCGGTCGCCCACGCGCTGAAGACCACAGCGGTCACCGCCCCCCGCGGGCCGGTGCGGCTCAGCACGGTCGTGGACGCCCCGATCCAGAACATCTACATCTGCAAGGTCGAGAAGGTGAACGGCACGATGGAGGACGTGCCGATCAAGACCTATCCGGCGGTCCAGCCGTGGGGCACGCTGCCCTACAAGACCTGGACGGCCGAGTTCACCACCGACTCGACCGGGCGGCCCGGCACGTGATCACCCGGCCGCGGCCGGGTTTGCCCGCCCCACTATGATGATCTGGGGCCGGTCACAGAGCCGGGCATGATTGCGGTCACAGGCGTCGGCGGCGCATGATTGCGAGGAGGGGTGGGCTGACGTGGGGGAGAAGAAGGCCGGCGGCAAGAGGCGGGCGGTCGGCACACGCGACCGTGTCGTCGCGCATCTGCTGATGGCCGGCGAGGTCAGGGACGCGAGCGGCATGGCGAGCACCGTGCTGGCCGAGGCGATCGGCTACCCGGGCTCCAGCATCGCGTTCGCGCAGCTGCTGTCCGGGATGGAGCGGTCCGGCCTGATCGAGCGCGAGGTGCGCGGCAAGCGCACCTACCGGATCACCCCGACCAAGGCCGCCGCGGCCGCGGCACGGTCAGGCGCGGCGGCGCGCGCAGGCCGGCCCGCGGCCGGCGGCCGGGGCACCCCACCGGCGGCTGCCGGCGCGGGCGCCGAGGATTTCGACTACGACGAGCTGGCACGCCGGCTGCTGCTGCAGGTCGTGCAGCGGCTCGGAGCGCCGCCGGGGCAGGGCCCGGCACCAGCCGAGGACACCGAGCCCGGCGGCGGCACCGGCGGCGATGATTCGCTCGCCCGCGCGGTAGCCAGCCTGGAGCAGAAGCTGGCCAGCGTCCGGTCCAAGCAGCGGCGGCTGACCGAGGAGAACGCCAGGCTGCGTGAGCAGCTCCGCGCGGCGCAAGAGAGCCTCGCCCGGGCCGAGGAGCGCGCCAGTGCCGCCCAGTCCTCCACGCGGCTCGACAGCGCCGAGGCCAGCCTGCTCGAGCGCCTGCTGTCGCCCCTGCGCGACCAGGGCACCCGGCAGGAGGAGGCCGGTACCGGCTGACCGCCTGCTCGTCCAACCCGGCGGTGCGGTCTGGTTGAATCGGCGTTTCTGCTGCCGATTCGACGAGGCCGGATTGCCGGTTCCCCGCTCACTGCAATCATCTTGTGCCCGCCTGTCACGTCGTTGACGGGCCATGCTGCCCGTCGTTACGCTAATAATGATGAAAGGGGTATCCCACTATTGGGATCGGCCCCTGGCCTGATTCGTGGAACACGCTGGTTCCTGCGCGGCAGGGCAGGGGAACAGGTGCCCGAGCCCCGGTAGCCCCCGGCGCTGAGGGGAGCCCCGAGAGTGCAGCAGTTCATAGCCCAGACCCTGAACGGCCTCACGCTCGCCGGGATCATCTTCCTGGTGTCCAGCGGTTTCACCCTCGTGTTCGGGGTCATGCGGGTCACCAACCTCTCGCACGGGGCGGTGTACCTGCTCGGCGGCTACATCGGCTACTCGGTCATCACCGCCACACACAACTTCTTCTACGGGCTGGCCGCTGGCGCCATCGCGATGGGCGCCCTCGGGCTGCTGCTCGAGCGCACGCTAATCACCTGGCTCGGGGGCAGCGAGATGTCGGAACTGCTCGCCACGCTCGGGCTCATCTATGTCCTTGACGACATCAGCCTGGCGATCTGGGGCGGCAGCCCGCTGACCATCAACCTGCCGGGGATCCTCGGCCAGTCCACCACCCTGCCGCTGTCCGGCGTCGTCTACCCGAACACCCGGATCTTCATCCTCGGCGTGTCCATCGTGGTCGCCGCCGGGCTGTCCTACCTGCTCCGGCGGACCCGGGTCGGGGCGATCATCAGGGCGGGCGTGGACGACCGCGAGATGGTGAGCGCGCTCGGCATCAACGTGCGGCTGGTCTTCTCCCTCGTCTTCACGCTCGGGGCGGCGCTGGCCGGCTTCGCCGGGGTACTGGGCGGGACGGTGCTCGGCGTGTACACCGGGGGCGACAGCGACATCCTGCTGTTCGCCCTTGCCGTGGTCATCATCGGCGGTCTCGGCAGTTTCGAGGGGGCGATCGTCGGGAGCCTGATCATCGGCCTGATCGAGAACTACGGGACGGCGTACTTCCAGGCTGTCGCCTACTCGATCCTGTTCATCCCGGTGATCGTCATCCTGCTGGTGAAGCCGGAGGGCCTGCTCGGGAAGGTGAACAGGTGACCGCCGGCGCCTCCCGCGATGCTGGCAGGCGCGCCTCCGGCACGACCAGGCAAGGTGCCAGCCAGCGCGCCTCCGGCACGGCGCACCGCGAGGGAGGGCAGGAATTCAGTGGCGAGGTGGCGGTCTCGCCAGCCGGGCCCGGCTTGCCACCGGGCCGCGGTGCCCGGCTGGCGCTGACGGTGCTGCGGGGATCGCGCCGCTTCACCGCCCCGGTGGCCGGCGTGGCCGCGGCCGTCCTGCTGGTCCTGCTGCTGCAGGGCAACGGCTTCACCTCCACCCTGGTCCTGGACATGCTCGTCTACGCCATCGCCGCGATGGCGCTGGACTTCCTCGGCGGTTACGCGGGGTTAATCTCGCTCGGGCAGGCCGGCCTGCTCGGTGTCAGCGCGTACGGCGTCGCCATCGCCGAGGTGCACTTCTTCTCGCCGTGGGCCGCGGTCGGCATCGGCATGAGCGCGGTGCTGGCACTCGGGCTGGTGCTGGGGATCGTCGCCGTCCGCACCAAGGGCGTCAGTTTCGTGATCATCACCCTGGCGATGGGCCAGGTCCTGTGGGGACTCGCCTTCCAGTGGGTGGGCCTGAGCGAGGGTGACAACGGGATCCCGCTCGCCGTCCTGCCGGCCATCGGCCCATTCGACCTCAACGATCCCCTCACACTGCGGATGACGGTCCTGGCCGTGTTCGTGGCCGTCGCGCTGCTGCTGGTGACGTTCGTGCACGCGCCGTTCGGGCTGTCGCTGCGCGGGGTGCGGTCCAACGAGACCCGGCTGGCCGCGCTCGGCTACCGGACCGGCCTGCACCGCTACCTGGCCTGGGTCATCGCGGTGTTCTTCACCGGCGTGGCCGGCGTCCTCTACATCTTCGTCAACCAGCTGATCAGCCCCGCGACCATGGCGTTCAGCGAGGACGGGCTCCTGGTCATCATGGTCGTGCTTGGCGGCCTCGGGAGCATCTGGGGGCCGGTCCTGGGGGCGGCGGTGATCGTGGGTTTCCAGCAGGAGCTGAGCATCTACGTGACCCGCTGGCAGACGCTGATGGGACTCACCCTGATCGCGGTCGTGCTGTTCAGCCCCGGCGGCCTGTGGGGTGTGGTCCGGGCCGCTGGCCGGCGGCGGGACGCCCTCATCGCCAGGCTCGAGGGCAAGCGAGGCGCGCCGTGACCGCCGGGCAGGCTACTCCCGCGCTGGCGGCCGATCACCTGAGCCGCCGGTTCCGCGGCCTGACGGCGGTCGCGGACGTGTCGCTGCGGGTCGACCCGGGAGCCCGGTTCGGCATCATCGGCCCGAACGGCGCGGGCAAGACCACCCTGTTCAACCTGCTGTCGGGCGAGCTGCGGCCCACCACCGGCAGCGTCGCCCTGTTCGGGCGGGACATCACCAGGCTGCGCCCGTACCGGCGGGTGGCCCTGGGCCTGGGGCGCACCTTCCAGATCACGCGCATCTTCAGCGACCTCACCGTGCTGGAGAATCTGACCCTGGCGCTGCACGGGCTGAGCCGGAGCAAGCTGTCGCTGCTGCGGCCCTGGCGGCACTACCGGGCCAAGATCGCCGAGGCGGCCGAGCTGGCCGCCAGCTTCGGGCTGGCACAGCGGCTGGATACGCCCGCCTCCAGCCTGTCGCACGGCGAGGTGCGGGAGCTGGAGGTGCTGCTCGCCCTGGCGCTCAAGCCCCGGGTGCTGCTGCTCGACGAGCCAGCGGCCGGGCTCTCACCGGCGGAACGGGTCGACATCCAGGCGCTGCTGACATCGCTGCCGCCCGAGCTGACCCTGATCATGATCGAGCATGACATCGACGTGCTGCGCGGGGTGGTGGACTCCGCCGCGGTCCTGCACCTGGGCGCGCTCGTGGTCCAGGGCTCGATGCGCGACATACAGAACGATGAGCGGGTGCGCGAGCTCTATCTCGGCGGCGCTGGTTCCCGCGCACCCGCGATCCGCCCGCCCGGGGACCCCCCGCCGGCAGAGACCAGCACGGCGGAGACCAGCACGGCGGAGACCAGCACGGCGGAGACCGGCACGGCAGAGACCGGCCCGCCGCCGGGAGCGGGGGAGCGGCCATGATCGACGTGCGTGACCTCCACACCTACCGTGGCATCAACTATGTGTTGCAGGGCGTGAGCCTGCGGATCAGCGACGGGTCCTGCACCGTCCTGCTCGGGCGCAACGGCATGGGCAAGACCACTCTGGTCCACACGATCATGGGCATGCTCCGGCCGGCCAGGGGTGCGATCAAGCTCGACGACGAGGAGCTGACCGGCAGGCAGCCGTTCCAGATCGCCCAGCGGGGGCTCGCCCTGGTCCCGCAGGGGCGCCGCATCTTCCCCTCGCTCACGGTGGAGGAGAACCTCACCCTGGCCGCGCGCAAGCCGCGCGGCAGTGACGGGTGGACTCCGCAGCGCGTCTACGAGCTGTTCCCGCAGCTCGCCGGCCGGATACGGCACCGGGGCAGCCAGCTGTCCGGCGGCGAGCAGCAGATGCTGGCGATCGGCCGGGCCCTGATGACCAACCCCCGCCTGCTGCTGATGGACGAGCCGTCCGAGGGGCTCGCGCCGGTGATCGTCGAGCGGATCGGCGAGGTGCTGACGGACCTGCGCCGGAGCGGGCTGGGGATCTTCCTGGTCGAGCAGAACTACGGCCTGGCGCTGGGCGCGGCGGACGTGATCTACATCCTGTCCAACGGCCAGGTGGTCTGGCAGGGCACGGCCAGCGAGCTGTCGGCCGCGACAGCGGTCCGCGAGACCCACCTCGGCGTGTGAGAGCTCACCGGCAGGAGAAAGGACGCCCGATGGGAAAGCCGTTCCACACCGCACACCGCTGGGAGCTGGACTGGCAGGACGACGTTGACGTGCTGTCCCTGCGCGGCGGCGTGCAGGTAAAGGTGTTCTACTCCGACCCCGAGGTGGGCGTCGCCGACATGCTCATCAAGTTCCCGCCAGGCTACGTCGAGCCCGAGCACGCGCACGAGAGCAGCCACTCCATCGTTGTGCTGGAAGGTGCCCAGATCGTGAAGGGCGTGCACCTGCACCCCGGTGACTACGTGTGGGCGTCCGGGCCGGAACCGCACGGGCCGTATGAGTACCCGGAGGGGTGCGTGGTGTTCGCGTCCTTCCGCGGCCTGTCCGCCCGGCACCGCTACCAGGGCTCGCCGGCCGGGGAGATATAGGGCGGCCCAGGGCCGGCCAGCTCACGGGCTGGGCTGGCTGACGGCGGTCCTGGCGAACAGCGGCGTCCACGTGGCCAGCGAGAGTGTGCCCCAGGGCGGGACGCTGCGCACGGTCAGGATCGGGACATTCCGCATGGTGCCGTCCACGTTCTCCACCTTGCAGATGTACTCGTTCTGCACCGGTGACCAGGTGGCACGGTTCAGCGACACCGGCCCGCGCGGCGCGGTGATCTTTACCGCCCGCATCGCGTTGCCGAGCGCCTTCTCGCTGGTCACGACGCCATGCAGGGACTTGAGCGCCGCGATGAGGATCTCCGCCTTGGTGTATCCAGCCTCGGAGTAGTACGACGGGTACACGCCGTAGGCGGCGTGGTAGGCGTTCGCGAACTGCTGGTTGACCGCGGCCGGGTTGCCGTCGCAGTACTGCGAGTCGGTGTAGACGCCCAGCGCGGCCGATGGTTTCTCGGCGGGCAGCGCGGCCTGGTCGGTCAGCGTGGTGATCCCCATCAGCGGGATCTTCTTCTTCAGGCCGAACGACGCGTAGGTGTTGACGAAGCTGGCCGCCTGGGAGCCGGACAGCACCACCCACACCGCCTGGGTACCGGCCGGGATGGCGGAGACATAGGACGACATGTCCACGGCGTTGCTCGGGACCCAGATCATCTTGTCGATCTTGCCGCCGAGCTTGGTGAACTGGGCCGCGAAACCGCCCACGCCCTGCCAGCCGAACGAGATGTCCAGCCCGACCGTGGTCACGTGCCGCCACCCCATCGTGGTGTAGGCCCACTTCGCGCCGACCGTGCTCGGCGCGAAGCCGTCCCAGCCGGACGTGAACCCGGTGCCGTACCGGTTGTAGGCCAGCGCCTGCTGCGGGCTCGCCAGGTACAGGTCGTCCTCCGGGATCCCCTTGCCGAGCACGTAGGGCGCGACCACCGCGATCGCGCTGGAGATGAGGGGGCCCTCCATGACCTGGACGTGCCTGGACGTGACGAGCTGCCTGGCCATCGACAGGCTCACCGTCGGGTCGCCCTGGTCGTTGGCGTAGGTCACCTGGATGGGATGCCCGTCCACCGAGGTCCCGAAGTGCTTCAGGCCCAGCTTGAAGCCGTTCTGCTCGCTGGTCCCGTTCTTGGTGAAGATGCCGGTCAGCGGCAGCAGGTAGCCCACCTTGACCGGCGTGTGCGCGGAGGCGGCGGTGCTGGACGAGGTGCCGCTTGAGCAGGCCGCCGCAACGGCCGAGCAGGCGGCGAGCGCGACGGCGGACAGGCGCCGCCGCAGCCGGGGCCGCGATAAGCGGGCGTCCCGCCCGCAGCCAGCGATGACGCCGGTGACGATGCCCAATGAGCAGCCCATGACCACCACTCTCCCGACGGGATCTTCCTTATGCAATCACGCTGCGGGGAGCACCGCCAGGGGATGACGGCATTGAGGGGACTCAATGATTAGCGCGGCGGAAGCGCCCTCACCCGAGCCGCCGCGCGATGGCGACGGCGGCCTCCCTGGTGGACAGGCTGCCACCAGCGTCGGCGGTGCACTCGCCCGCCTCGAGGGCGGCGGCGGTGGCCGCCTCGACCGCGGCCGCCTCCGCTGCGAAGCCGAGGTGGCGCAGCATGAGGGCGCCGGACAGGATCGCGGCAGCCGGGTTGGCGGTCCCGGTTCCGGCGATGTCGGGTGCGCTGCCGTGCACCGGCTCGAACAGCGCCCGGCCGGTCGCGGCGTTGATGCTCGCCGACGGTGCCATGCCCACCCCGCCGATGAGGCCCCCCGCGATGTCGCTGAGGATGTCGCCGAAGCAGTTCTCGGTGACGATGACGTCGAACTGCCAGGGTTCGGCGATCATGTGCAGGGCGCAGGCGTCGATCGACATGTGGCGGGCCGGCACATCGGGATGGGCGTCGCGCGCGTCCCGCCAGCACCGCTGCCACAGGGCGCCCGCGTGCGGCATCGCCTGCCACTTGTCCGCCAGCACCACGCTGGACCGGGCGGTGGAAAAGGCGTAGCCGAGGATCCTCGTGACGCCGCGGAAGGTGCTGACGTGCTCCTGGATCGCCATCTCCTCGGGCGTGCCGGGCTTGAACCGCCCGCCCATCCGGCTGTAGAGGCCCTCGGTGTTCTCCCGGACCACAATGATGTCGGCGGCCCGCGGCCCAGGGTCGCGCAGCGGGCTCAGCCGGCCGCAGAGCAGCCTGGCCGGCCGGACGTTCGCGTAGAGATCCAGCTCGCGGCGGATCCGGCCCAGGGTCTGCCAGCTGTAGCGGGAGTCGGTGATCCGCGGGTCGCCGATCGCGCCGAGCAGGATGGCGTCGGCGGCCTCCAGCTGCGCGAAATCATCCTCGGGCAGCGCCTCACCGGTCTGCAGGTACCGCTCCGCGCCCACGTTGACCGGCTGGAACTCCAGCCCGAGCCCGAGCTGCCTAATCACCGTGATCGCGGCCGGGATCACCTCCCGGCCGATCCCATCCCCCTCAATGACTGCGACCTGGGCTGCCACGTGATTAAGGTAGCGCCGGGTTCCGGGCCCAGCAAGCAGGGCCGCGCCCGTGTCCAGGGGACATGCCCAGGGGCCCGGGCGCACCGGTCCGGCTCAGCTGAGCAGCTCGCGCTGGCATGGCACGGCGCCGGTCTGGGTGGCGCGGAGCCGGTGGATGGTCCGCAGCGCGCTGAGGGTTCCGTCGAGGTGGCGGAGCACGGCATCGGCCGCCGCCACCGGGTCGTGGGCGAAGACGGCACGCAGGATCTCCTCGTGCTCGGCATTGGCGCGGGCGGCGCGGTCGGGGACGGCGAGGACCGAGTGCGTGATGTAGAGGGTGGACAGCTCCCGCAGGTTCTTCAGGATCGCGACCAGCCGCGGGCTGTTGGCTGCCAGGTCGATGATGTGGTGGAAGCTGGCGTTGTGCTCGGCCCACCGGGTGCCGTCGACCTCGGTCTCCATCGCCACCAGCAGCTGGATCGCCGGGCGCAGGCTCGCCCGGGTGGCGGACCTCGCGGCCCGTGCCGTGGCGACCGGTTCGAGCATCATCCGGATCTCGTAGATGTCCTCGAGCTCGGTGCGGCACAGCTCGCGCACCACGGCTCCGCCGCGCTTGTCGAAACGGACGAAGCCCTCGGCCGCCAGCTCGTTCAGGGCGTCGCGGACGTGCCGGGTGCCCACGGCCAGCTCCGCCGCGATGCTCGACTGCACCAGCCGGGTCCCGCCGGGGATGGTCCCGGTGACGATGCCCCGGTGCAGGATCATCTTCACCCGGCGGCGGGCGGGCACGGGCCGGTGGGGTAACCCGGACGGCCCGGCCCAGCCGGTGACGCCGTGGGCTACCGCTGACGGGGTGTGCGGTGCCATCAGGTGCTCCGTTCTGTGGCGGGGGGCGGGGCGGTGCACCTCAGCGGATCGCCAGGGCCTCGCGTTTGCGTGTCGCGGCGTCCTCCTCAGGTGATGGCTGAGAGGGTCGTGGCCGGGGAGGGAGCCCGGATGCGCTGGCGCCTTTTGTTAGTGAAGATAAACGGCAGGCGCGGAGGTTGCATCGGACGATAGCAGCGCTCAACGAGGCTGGGAAGACTGTCCAGGAACCATTGTCCGCATCGTGACCCAGGTAAGTGCTGCTACCGGTTGGGCGGCAGGCCGGGTCCGGGCGGCCGGTCAGGTGGGGCACATCCAGCCGGCCCGTCCTGACCGCGGAGCGCGGCCGCCGCCAGGCGGCGGGAAGTGCACCCGCAGCGTGAACGCGTGCGGGGTGGGGCCGTGCGCCCGCAGATGGCGTATCCGGTCCTCCGCCTCCCCGGTGCTGGGGACGTGGCCGCGCGGGACCCACCACAGCGCCAGATACGCCTCGGCCATCTGCTCGAACCACTCCCGGCGGCGGCGGAGGACCGCCCGGTGCTCCGGCGAGTAGACGAAGCCGGCCAGCGCCTCGACCGACTCCCACACCGACATGTTCAGGATCACTCCCGCGCTGCCGGCCTGGTCCCATGCGAACGCGCGCACGGCGGTCGCGTTGCCGTCCTCGGTCTGCAGCCGCCACACGAACCCCGGCGCCGCGTCCGCCATGGCGTTGACCGGGTCGAGCGCCGCCATGAAACCGGCCAGCTGCGAGCTGTCCAGCGGCGCGCGCAGCCGGCCGATATTGACCTGGGCCACTGCGAAGTCCATGGGCCCATCCTGCCAGTGCCGCCTCCTGCCAGTGCCGCACTGCGCAGGGGCTGCTGCGGACCGCACCAATTGTTCTGCCAGCACGGGCCCTGATGGGAGCATGGCATCGTGCGCGCAGCCGTGGTCGAGCAGCCGGGCACGGTGACCGTGCGGGAGGTCGCCCGGCCGGTGGCCGACGGGCGCGCTCTGGTCCGGGTGACCCAGGCCGGCCTGTGCGGCACCGACGTCAAGATCGCCTCCGGGCAGATCCCGGTCCGCACACCCAGGGTGATGGGGCACGAGATGACCGGCTCGGTGGTGCGGCCGGGCCCGCGGGGGACCGTCCCGGCCGGCACCCCGGTGCTGGTCAACCCGGCCGTGTTCTGCGGGCACTGCGACCTGTGCCGCCGGGACCTGCCGCAGCTGTGCCGCAACGGCGCGCTGCTCGGCCGGGACGCCGACGGCTGCTTCGCCGAGCTGGTGGCGGTCGAGGAGGCCTGCCTGCATCCGCTCCCCGGTGACCTGCCGCCGGCCGACGCCGGGCTGCTGCAGGTGCTGTCCACCTGCGTGCACGCGCAGTCCGGGCTGCCCGCCGCCGGGAGCGCGGTGGTGGTGGGCCTGGGCGTCAGCGGCATGCTGCACCTGCAGCTGCTGCGTGAGCGGGGGGTGAGCACACTGATCGGGATCACCCGCTCGGCCGCCAAGCGTGAGCTCGCGCTGCGGCTCGGGGCCGCAGTGGTCGCCGGCCCCGAGCGGGCCGGTGCGGCGGTCGCCGAGGCGACCGGCGGCCGCGGCGCCGACGTGGCGGTGGAGTGCGTGGGCACGCAGGAGACGCTCGCGCAGGCCATGCGCCTGGCGGGAGCGGGCGGGACGGTGCTGGTCTTCGGCACCACCGCGCCGGCCGCGGACGGGCTGCCGACCTACCAGTGGTACTTCAAGGAGCTGACGATCCTCAACCCGCGCGCGGCCCGCCCGCGTGACTGCGACGCGGCGATCCGGCTCGCCGCCAGCGGGCGGCTGCAACTGGCGCCGCTGGTCACCGCGCGGTTCCCGCTCGCGCAGGCCGCACGCGCCCTGGCCGCGTGCGCCGCTGGCGGGCAGCTCAAGGTCATGCTGGACGTGAGCTGACGTGGCCGATCTCATCACCAGCAGCGCGAATCCCGTGGTGAAGCGGGTCCGGCTGCTTGCCGAGCGCAGGCACCGGCGGCGGGAAGGCGCGTTCGTGGTCCAGGGGATCCAGCCGGTGTGGCAGGCGGTGGAGGCGGGCGCCGACATCGAGACCCTGATCGTGGCGCCAGGCCTGCTCGGCCGGTCACCGGCCGCCCGGCGGGCCGCTGGGATGGTCGCCGGGCAGGAGGCAGCGGGCGTGCGGGTGGCCCGGGTGAGCGACGAGCTGTTCGGGCGGCTGTCCGACCGGGAGGGGCCGCCCGGGCTCGCCGCGATCGTGCGCGGGCAGGTGGGGACGCTCGGCGAGCTGCCGGCCGGGCCGCGCTCGCTGCTGGTTGCCCTGCACGGGATCGGCAACCCCGGCAACCTCGGCACGATCATCCGGACCGCGAACGCGGCCGGGGCTGGCGGGGTGGTGCTCGTCGGCCAGACCACCGACCCGTTCGACCCGGTGGCGGTGAAGGCGTCGATGGGGGCCCTGTTCGGCCTGCCGGTGGTGCAGGTGCGGGAGGCGGGGGAGCTTTTCGGATGGGCCGCTGGCCGCGGGGTCACGGTCATCACCACCTCGGCGCGGGCGACGGTGAGCTTCTGGGCGGCCAGCTACCCGCGGCCGCTCGCCCTGCTGCTTGGCGCAGAGGGGGCCGGGCTGCCCGGGGAGGTGCTGGCCCAGGGTGACGCCTGCGTGCGGATCCCGATGGTGGGCACCGCCGAGTCTCTCAACCTCGCGGTAGCGGCGGGTCTGCTGCTCTACGAGGCACAGCGCGAGGGCGGCCTGGAACCGGCCTGAAGACGGCGGAGCCCCGGCCCTGCCGGGCCGGGGCTCCCACCTCTCAGGCGGTCAGCAGCCGTCGTAGGCCGACCATGCGCTGCCACCCGACTGTGCGTACTCCTGCTGGAACGCCTGGTTCTGCTCGGCCACCGAGGCGTTCTCCGGCAGCCCGGAGTGACCCAGGGCCTGCCAGGTGCTGGGCAGGAACCCGTACAGGCCGCCCGCGCCCGAGGACGCGTTGACGGCCGCCGGGTCCCCGCCCGACTCGCGGGCGATCACGCACGACTGGAAGCCGCCCGCGCCGCTGTAGGTCGCCGTCGCCGTGCTGGCCGGCTGCGTGACCGCGGCGGGCGCGGCCACCGGAGCCGGGGCCGGCGCCGGGATGGCCGCCAGTGCGTCCCGGGTGAGCCAGGCCTTGCGCGGGTGCCAGCTGCTCAGCTTGAGCCGCTGGCCCGCCACGATGAGCTCCGGGTTGTGCACCTTGCCGCGGTTGACCCACCACAGTGCGGGCCACGCGGCCGCGCTGCCGTACTCACGGCGGGCGATGCTCGACAGGCTGTCGCCCGCCCGGACGGTGTAGTGCGCCGGGGCCTGGTGGGCCGCCGTGGCGTGCAGCGGGATGGTGACCGCGATCAGGGCCTTGGCCAGCCCGGCAGCTGGAATACTGAACATGTCGGGGTTCCTCCTAAGGTTGGTCCGACACAAGGTCCCGGCCGCGTGCTGCAACACCTGGCCGGGACCGCCTTCATCTAGCAACCGATGATCGAGACGGCCACCTCCTGGCCCCGCTGGGTGAGGGTGTAGCGGGATATCACCGGGCTCTCTCCTTTGGGCATACGTCGCGGCATACGTCAGCTGGCCGCTGAGGGTTAAGGACAACCAGGTTGCGGCGCGGGTGCCGGCAGGGCCCAGCGGGCGCCGGCCGCGCCTCGGAGTCGCTACAGGCGTACCTGCTGCGAAACCTGGGTCATAGTGAGATCTTTGGTCCCCTTGTTGCTCGCCCAACCACATGGTGTCAAGGTGGTCGGTCCGTACAGCTGGTTCAGATCACGAATGACGACATTACCAAAGGCAGGCAAATGCCGCCCCCAGCCGCGCCCGCGTGTGACCCTTTTGCTACCCCCAGGCAAGGTGCCGTCGCGATGCGGTATTGTTGCCTCTGCCCTACCAAAACCCCAGGTCAGAGGCACCTGCGTGAGCGGGTGCCTGCTCCCGGGTAAGCTGGGTTCGCTCCCGGCGCTCCGGCGGGCCGCCGGTCGGGCGGCGCGTTGCTGACCGGGTCAGGCGGCGGAGTAGCTCAGTCAGGCAGAGCAAGCGGCTCATAATCGCTGTGTCGCCGGTTCAAGTCCGGCCTCCGCTACGCGCACGCCGGCTGCCCGGCAGGTGTCCCGTTACGGGCCCTGACGGTGGCAGCCGGAATACTGGCCCCGTCCCGGGCATTAAGCCCGGACGACGGGCACCCGCCCGTCCCGCGGGCCCGTCCCGCGGGCCCGTCCGAGAGAAAGGCACTCCCTCGTGGCTGCCACTGATGTGAGGCCGAAGATCACCCTGGCCTGCCAGGAGTGCAAGCACCGCAACTACATCACCCGGAAGAACCGGCGCAACGACCCGGACCGGATGGACCTGAAGAAGTACTGTCCCAACTGCCGCAAGCACCAGCCGCACCGCGAGACCCGCTAGCGCCGCGCGCTGGCGATCACCGCGGCTGGTATCAACGGTGGGCATCAACAAGGATTACCTCGGCCGCACCTTCCCGGCGACCGCGCCTTACGAGGTCAGCCGGGTCAAGATCGCCGAGTTCGCCGAGGCGATCGGCGACCCGAACCCGGTGTTCCGGGACCGGGCCGCCGCCCAGGCGGCCGGGTACCCGGACGTCATCGCGCCGCCCACGTTCGCGATCGTCGTCGCCATGGCCGCCAGCGGCAAGGCGGTGGCGGACCCGGGGCTGGGGCTGAACTACGCCATGGTCGTGCACGGCGAGCAGCGGTTCGAGTACTCCCGGCCGCTGCATGCCGGGGACGTGGTGACGGCGCAGTCCGCCATCTCGGGCATCCGGGAGGTCGGCTCCATCACGATGCTCACCACCGAGACGGAAATCCGCACCGTGGACGGGGAGCACGTGTGCACCGGCATCTCGACGCTGGTAGAGCGGGCAGAGGCATGAGCGGGCGGGCAGAGGCATGAGCGGGCGGGCAGGGGCATGAGCGGGCCGGTGAGCTACGCGGACGTGGCTCAGGGTGCGGAGCTGCCCGCGGCCACCTACCCCGTGACCCGGCTCAGCCTGGTCAAGTACTGTGGCGCGTCCGGCGACTTCAACATCATTCACTGGAACGAGCGGATCGCCAGGTCGGTCGGCCTGCCGAACGTCATCGCGCACGGCATGTTCACGATGGCGCAGGCGGGCAGGTATGTCACCGACTGGGCCGGTGATGCCGGGGCACTGGTCGAGTTCGGGGTCCGGTTCTCCGCCCCGGTGGTGGTCCCCGACGACGACATGGGCGCCACGATCGAGGTGAGCGGGACGGTCGAGGAGAAGCTCGACGGCAACCGTGTGGTGCTCGGCCTGACCGCGCGCTGCGGTGGGGCGAAGGTGCTCACCCGCGCCCGCGCGGTCGTGCGCCTGCCCTGACCATGGCGCACGGGCGCGGCAGCACATGACGCGGGGGGCAGGGGCGCCGGCCGGCGCTGACGGCGACGGCCCGGGCGCCCGTGAGCGGGTCGCACTGGCCGGCTACACCACGCTGCGGCTCGGCGGGCCCGCCCGCCGGCTGGTGGAGGCGGCGACCGACGAGCAGGTCGTGGCCGCTGTCCGCGCCGCTGACGACAGCGGTGAGCCGCTGCTCGTGCTCGGCGGCGGCAGCAACCTGGTGGTCGCGGACGGGGGTTTTCCCGGGACGGTCGTGCGCGTCGCCACCAGCGGCGTCCGCCGCGCCAGCGGCCGGCCGGGCGGCCACGACCTGGGCGGGAACGGCCAGGACGTGGCCGAGCTGACGGTGGCGGCGGGCGAGGACTGGGATGCGGTGGTCGCGGGCTGCGTCGCCAGCGGGCTGGCGGGCCTGGAGTGCCTGTCGGGGATCCCGGGCCGCACCGGTGCGACGCCCATCCAGAATGTCGGCGCCTACGGCCAGGAGGTTGCCGAGCGGATCAGCTCGGTCCGGGTGTATGACCGGGAGCGCGGCGCCGTGACCGACCTGGCCGCCGCCGACTGTGGTTTCGGCTACCGGACCAGCGCCTTCAAGCGCAGCCTCCTGGCAGCACCGGCGCCCGCTGGACACGCCGCCGTGACCGGCAGGTTCGTGGTGCTCAGCGTGCGGTTCCTGCTCGCCAGGGACCGGCTGTCGGCCCCCATCCGCTACGGCGAGCTCGCGCGTGCGCTCGGTGTCGCCGAGGGCGGCCGGGCGCCGCTTGCCGCCGTCCGCTCCGCCGTCCTGGGCCTGCGGCGCGGCAAGGGGATGGTGCTGGACCCGGACGACCCGGACACCAGGAGCGTCGGCTCGTTCTTCGTCAACCCGGTCCTCGACCGCGATCACTTCGCCGCGGTCGAACGCGCGGCGAGCGCCATCGCGGGCGCTGGCGTGCAGGTCCCGTGCTATCCCGCTGGCGACGGCAGGGTCAAGGTGCCGGCCGCCTGGCTCATCGAGCGGGCCGGCTTCGGCAAGGGCTACCCGGCCACGGGCCCAGGGACAGGGCCGGCCAGCGCCCGTATCTCGTCCAAGCACACGCTCGCCCTGGTCAACCCGGGCGGCGCCACCGCCGCTGGCCTGCTGGCACTGGCCAGGGAGATCAGGGACGGCGTCCGTGAGGCGTTCGGGGTGGAACTGGCCAGCGAGCCGGTGCTGGTCGGCGCCGTGCTCTGAGCACGCCAGCCGGCGCCGGCCTGGGCCTGCTGGTGCCCGTCGCGGCCAGGCTGCTTCTCTGTGCTGCTTCCCTGTGCTTGTCTCCCTGTGCGGCCCACCCGCTTGCCCTGCGGCCCCCAGGTTCCCGGCCGCCTCCCGCCTCCCAATGGCACCTGGCTTCCCGTGTGTTCCCCGGCTTCCCGTGTGTCCCCCAGCTTCCCGTGCGACCCCCGGACCAGCGGGCGCCGCCAGATCTAGGATGGTTGAACCCTTCCGTCCCCGGCCGGGCGGTGGGGGCGGCAGCGGGCATGCGCGGAGAGGGACGAGACGATGCGGCTGACGCTGACCGTGGCACTGCCCACGTCTGGCCAGCGCACCAGCGCCGTCGTCGAGGCTGGCCGGGCCACCACGGTCGGCGAGGTGGCGAGGGGCCTTGCGGCGCTGGATGAGCGGGGCCACAGCCTGCCGGGCCAGGCGTCCGTGTTCGTCGACGGGCAGCCGGTCGATCCGCGGCTGCCGCTGGCCGGGTCACCGATCCGTGAGGGCTGTGTCGTCAGCATCGGCGACGCCGATGGCTGCCTGCCGCCCGAGCCGCCCGGGCTTGCCGAGATCCGGGTGGCCGGCGGCCCCGCGGCCGGGACCGTGCACCGGCTGTCGTTAGGCCACGCCACGATCGGCCGCGGCCGGCTGGCGCACATCGTGGTCGACGACCCCGGCCTGCCCGATGAGGCGCTCGGCGTCGACGTGGACAGCCAGGGGCGGGTGCAGCTGACCGTCCCCGGCAGCGTGACCGCCCGGCTCGACCGCATGCAGGTCACCGGCACGATCACCTGGCCGCGCGGGGCGCAGCTGGCCGTCGGCTCCAGCCTGCTCGACCTCGCGGCGTATGAGCCGCCGGATGCCGCGCTCCAGCCCTCGCAGGACGGCGCCGGATTCGACTTCAACCGCCCACCGCGCCTGCTGCCGCCACCCAGGCAGACCCGCTTCAGGCTGCCGGCCCGGCCGGCCAGGCCCGGCCGCTGGCGGGGCGGCAGGTCCTCCGCCCGCCGCAGCGCCGAGTACGCTCAGCACTCCGCGCGCGTCGAGCAGGACGCGCGGGATGCCCTGGACGCCGAACGGGCCGGGCTGCGGACCGGCTGCCCGGATCCGGCGACCGTGCTGACGATCGCCACCCGGCCGCGCAAGCGCCTGTGGGAGCGACGCCGCGGCGATCCCGACTACCTGCTGCTGCGGGTCGGGACGGCCTACCTCCCATCGGCGGTGGTCCTGGAGGACCCGGCCCGCGACGGGCGCCGGCGAGAGGTCGCCTTCCTGATACCCGACGCCCCGGTGACGGTGCCCCTCGCCGAGCGGGGGACGCTCGGCATAGCCGGCCCGGGCGGCATCCCGCGGGCGATCGGGCGCTGGCTGGTCGGTCAGGCCGTGACTCTGCACAGCCCCTGCGATCTGCGGCTGTGCGTGCTCACCGACGGCTCGGCCGAGCACGAATGGGATTGGGTGCGCTGGCTCCCGCACGCACGGCCGGCCGAGGGCCAGAACGCCCACGTCCTGATCGGCAACGACGCGGAAACCGTCGCCGCCCGGGTCGCGGAGCTGGCCACCCTGGTCGCGACCCGCCAGCAGGCGAGCCACGGCGCCGTCGGCGAGGTCCGTTTCGCGCAGGCCGACACGCTCGTGGTCCTCGACGGCGCGCGTCGGCTGTGCTCCCTCCCGGGGGTGATCACGCTGCTGCGCGAGGGCCCGCCGGTCGGCGTCCGGGCGCTGTGCCTCGACGCCGGGGAGCGGCTGCTCCCGGCCGAGTGCCAGGCGGTCGTGGCCGCCGGCCCGGACGGCCTGCGAGTCCAGCAGGCGGGCGCCCTCACTGTCGGCGGCGTCCGGCCCGACCAGGTCAGCGCGGGCTGGGCCGCCCGGCTCGCCCGCGGCATCGCCCCGATCCGCGACGGCGGCGGCGAGGAGGCGGCCAGCGTACCTGAGTCGGCCCGGCTGCTCGACGTGCTGCGGCTCGAGCCGCCCGCCCCCGGGCAGATCATCGCCCGGTGGACGGAAGGCGGGCAGGCCACCGTCGCCTTCCTCGGCGAGTCCACCGACGGCCCGTTAAGCATCGATCTGCGGCGGGACGGGCCGCACGGGCTGGTCGCCGGCGCGGCCGGATCGGGCAAGTCGGAGCTGCTGCAGACCATCGTCGCCTCCCTGGCGGTGGCCAACCGGCCGGACGCGATGACGTTCGTCCTGATCGACTACAAGGGCGGCAGCGCCTTCGGGGACTGCGTGCGGCTGCCGCACACGGTGGGCATAGTCACCGATCTCGACGCGCATCTGGCCGAGCGGGCCCTGACCTCGCTCACCGCGGAAGTGGCCCGGCGCGAGCACGTCCTGGCCGTGGCTGGGGCCACGGACATCGACGACTACCTCGCCGGCCGGGTGCTGGGCGTCGCCGCGTCGCTGCCCCGGCTGGTGCTGGTCATCGACGAGTTCGCCGCCATGGTCCGTGACCTGCCCGATTTCGTCACTGGCCTCGTGAACATCGCCCAGCGCGGCCGCTTCCTGGGCCTGCACCTGATCCTCGCCACCCAGCGCCCGTCCGTCATGGTCTCGACCGACATCCGCACCAGCACCAACCTGCGGATCGCGCTGCGGGTCACCGACCCGGCCGAGAGCGCCCGTGTGATCGACGCGCCGGACGCCGCGCGGATCTCCCCCCACTTCCCCGGCCGCGGTTACGCGCGCCTGGGGGCCGGCCCGCTCGTGCCCTTCCAGACGGCCCGGGTGGGCGGGCGCCGGCCGGTGACGCCCGGCGCCGTCGGCCTGGCCGGCCGGGCCGCCGAGCAGCCGTGGCTGGCCAGACTGGACTGGGCCGAGCTGGGGCGCCCGCCGCTGATCCGCCCGCCGGGCCAGCCCGCCGGCGGGGAGATCACGGACCTGAGCGTGCTGGTGGAGGCGATCGGCCAGGCCAGCGAGCGGCTGGGCATCGCGCCACCGCACCGCCCGTACCTCGACCCGCTCCAGCCGGTGGTGCTCCTGGCCGATCTGCCCGCCTTCGGCCATCCCGCACCGGGCCCGGCCGCGCCACCGGAAGCTGTCCCAGCGCTGCCGCCGGCCGCCTACGGGCTCGACGACCTGCCCGCCGAGCAGGCGCAGCGGGTCTGCTCGATCGACTTCGCCACGTTCGGGCACCTGCTGGCCGCTGGCGCCCCGCGCAGCGGCCGCTCCCAGCTGCTGCGGACGATCGCCGGCTCCATCGCCCGCAGCATCAGCTGCGCCGACGTCCATCTGTACGGGATCGACTTCGGCAACGGCGCGCTGCTGCCGCTCACCCACCTCCCGCACTGCGGGGCGGTGGTCACCCGCACCCAGACCGAGCGGGCGACCCGGCTGCTGAACCGGCTGGCGGGGGAGGTGGGCCGCCGCCGGGAGCTGCTGGCCAGCGGTGGCTTCGCCGACATCGGTGAGCAGCGGGCAGCGGGCGGCGAGGCGGGCCTGCCCCACATCGTGGTGCTGATCGACCGGTGGGAGGGCTTTCTCACCGAACAGGTGCACACGCTGCTCGGGGAGGGGGCGGGCGCCGGCGTGCACCTGGTGATCGCGGGGGACCACCGGGTGTTCAGCGGCCGGCTCGGCGCGGCGGTGGAAAGCAAGCTCTTGCTCCGGCTCGCCGACCGGGCCGACTTCGCCATGATCGGTGTGACCTCCCGCGCCGTGCCAGGGGACATGCCGCCCGGCCGGGCGCTGTGGGCCGATTCCGGCACCGAGACCCAGGTCGCGCTGCTGGCGGCGGACGCCTCCGGCCAGGGACAGGCCACCGCCCTCGCCGCGATCGGGGAGGCCGCGGCCAGGCGGGACGCGGCCGTCCCGGCGGCCAGGCGGCCGTTCCGGGTCGACGTGCTGCCCCGCCGCGTCACCTTTGCCGAGGCATGGCGGGTGCGCGACCGCGCCAGTGCGGGCACCCCGCTGTTCGGCCTGGTGGGAGTGGGCGGCGACGAGCTCACCGGCTACGGCCCGGACCTGTCCCGGTGCGAGGCGCCCTTCGTCGTGGCCGGCCCGCACCGGTCCGGGCGCAGCACGGCGCTGGTGGCGATGACCCGCTCGTTCCTGGCGGCCGGCGCCCAGGTCGTCCTCGTCACCCCGCGGCCGTCCCCGCTGCGCAGGCTGGCCGGTGCGGCCGGGGTAGCCGCCTGGTTCGGCTCCCGCGAGCTGGACCGCGGCCAGCTCGCCGCCGCGCTGGCCGCCGTCAGCGGGCCCGCGGTGGTGGTTGTGGACGACGCCGAGCTGCTCGGCGGCGGCGCGGCCGGTGACGAGCTCGGCCAGCTGATGAGCCGCGGCGCCGAGCGGCAGCGGGGGCTGGTGCTCGCCGGCGGCGCCGGCGGCATCTGCGCCCGGTTCGGCAACTGGCAGAACGCGGCCGGGAAGGCCCGCCGGGGCTGCCTGCTGTCACCGCAGGAGATCACCGACGCCGACCTGATCGGGATCCGCGTGCCCCCCGACCTGATCGGCGCCCCGGTGACCCCGGGCCGGGGCCTGCTGCACCTCGGCGACGGCGTGCTCCGGGTCGTTCAGGTCCCGGCGGGCTGACCGCGGTCCCGGGCCGGGTCAGCCGTTGTTCACGCTCTGGATCTCCCCGACCGGGACCCGGAACGGCGGTGCCGGCCCGGTGACCACGATCGGCGGGAGGGCGTTGCCGCCGGGGCCGTCCAGATCGCCGACGCCCCAGGTGACCGACCACCTGACGGTGGCGGTCAGCGCGGCGCCGGTGGTGGGCGCCTGCCAGAGCACGCCGCAATCGGGCGGGGCGCCCGGTCCGGCGCTGGCGGGCGGCTTGCCCACCGGGTAGTGCGAGCCGACCGGACCACAGCCGCCGGAGTAGGGCGTGCCCGGCCCGTTCACGTTCACGGCGAAACCGCTCGCCTGGGCCCACACGGTCACGGTCTGGTCCCCGAGCGTCGCGGTGATCTTGTACGCGTTCATCCGCCCGGTCGTGCGGCTGGCCGCCCAGTCCCCCCACACGTAGGTCGCGAGGTTGACATAACCCCTGGCGGCGGGGTTGGTGGTCAGCGCCGGCCGCGGGATCAGCATGTGGTTGTAGGCGTACTCGGCGAGCGTCCGGGGCGGGATGGGCACCGCGGGCGGCGCCTGCCCCTGCGGCACGTAGACGAACAGGGGGAGCTGCAGGCATGCCGCCTGCCCGGCCGCCCCGGCCGCCGGATTGACCGGGAGCTCGAACCACTCGCCCGCCGACGGCGGCGCCTTGATCTTCAGCAGGTGTTTCGCTTCCTGGACGGTCGCGAACAGGCCGAGGCCGTCGCCCGGCGCCGTCGCCAGCGCCTGCAGCGTGACCAGGCGCTCGCTACCGCTGACCGCGTTGCCGAACGGCTCCCACAGGCAGGGCGGCGGGGGCAGCGCCAGGGGAGCGAAGCCGCCGTTCCCGATGTCGCCGTTCAGGGTGATCATCTTGCTCAGCAGGATGGAGCAGCCGTCGCCGACGCAGCCGGCCGGCGCGGGCGGGCCGACGCCGGAGCCCGCGCTGGCAGGTGCCGCCGCGAGCGGCGCGAGGAGCCCGGCGGCGATGGCGGCCGCGATGGCGACGCGCCGGATCATGGCTTGCACTCCCGCGCCTGCGGATAGTAGATGACGGGGTAGATCGTGACCACGCGCCACCGGCCGCTGGCGTCCCGGGCGAGCGCGTCGGTGTTGCGGTAGTAGTGCTGCCCGGCTGGCGTGGTATCGGGGATGACCTGGCCGCTGCTCAGGCTGACGTTGGCCGACTGCGCGTTGCTGAAGCATTCCGACACGTCGACGGCGCCGGGCAGGACCGGATCGGCGAAGGCGCTCATCCGCGAGAAGCGGATGGTCCCGGTGAACGACTCGGTCGTCACGTCGGGCTTGGCCAGGTCGGACCGGAGCGCGCTGGCCACGCTGGCCGCGACGTAGCTGGTCCAGCGGCTGTCCTGGTTGCCCCGGTACTCCGCGTAGAGGTAGGTGAGCAGGAAGTTCTTGGCCGTGATGACCGCCGGGACCTCGCTGGCATCGGCGGGCAGCCAGGCAGGCATGATGACCCGCACATTGCTGCCGAACGGGGGCCACGTCACCTGCTGCGACGACGGGGCTAAGCGGGACGGCGCGGAGGCGGCCGGGTTCGCGCCCTCAGGATGGAAGACCGGCGGCGGGGCGGAGCCGCACGCCACCGCGAGCACGCCCACACCTGCCAGTAAGGCCCACCGGGCCCTGCGCCACATGCGCCATCCTCCGCCGTCGCTGCCACAGACGGCCGGAACTCTACAGCCAAAGCCCGGCCCGGCAACAGGCCCCCGGCAGCCGGGCAGCAGATGGTGGGAAAAACCGCACCCTGGGTGGAAAAAAGCGCACCACAAGCGGAAACCGGCCCCGGCGGGCGTCACCCGGCAGCGGGCCGGCCACGCGCGCGGATCCCACCGCCCCGGCGGCCTACCGCGCCAGCGCGGGCACCAGGCCGCTGCAGGCGATCACGACGATCGCCGAGGCGAGCATGAACGGCCCGAACGGGATGTGCGATTTGCGCGTCGCCCGGCCGGCCGCGATCAGCGCCAGCCCGGCTAACGAGGCCAGCACGAAGGCGCCGAGCACACCGGCCAGCAGCGCGGTGGCCCCGAGCCAGCCGAGATACAGGCCCAGCACGCCGGAGAGCTTCACGTCGCCCCAGCCGAGGCCGGCCGGGTAGACCAGGGCGAGCAGCAGGAAGAACAGCCAGGCCGCGGCCATGCCGGCCAGCGCGGACACCAGGTGCCGGGCACCCCCGGAGATGGCCAGCGCCGCCACGCCCAGCAGCACCACCGCGACCGGGTACGCGGGCAGGGTCAGCGGGTCGGGCAGCCGCCGGTGCTGGAGATCGATGACGGCCAGCACCACGGCGAGCGCCGCGAGGAACCAGAACGCCGGGAGGACGGGGCTGAACCCGAACCGCAGCGCCATCACGGCGAACAGGGCCCCGGTGCCCAGTTCCACCGCCGGGCGCCAGGTGCTGGCCGGCGGGCCGGCCGCAGCGCCGGCCGGGGTGCCGCAGCCGCGGCAGCGCCCGCGCGGCAGCCAGCCCACCAGCGGGATCGCCGCCGCCGCCCGCCCCCGCGCCCCGCATTCCGGGCAGCGCGACGGTGCGCTGAGCAGACGCGACGGTGCGCGGAACAGACCAGCGCCGGCCGGTACCGCCGCGGCCAGCACGGCCAGGTACGAGCCCACCGCCATCCCCGCCGCCGCGGCGGCCACCACCAGCACCCAGCCCGGCATGTGCATGGCGTTCCGCGATCCCTCCTGCGGTCCCGGCGAGGACGGTTTTCCAGGTTATCGGCATGTCTGCGCTGGTTGCGGATTGTCGGTATGTGCCCACAATGGGTTCCCCTACCGGTTCAACGTGAGGTAGCGTCCAGAACCGGCCGGGCATCCGGGAGGCCCGCCGCCTGGAGGAGATGCCGGGGAGCAGGGAGATCGTGGTTCATGCCGAGTGACCGGGGGACGATGCAGCGCGGGCTGACGTCCACTAACCAAGACCAGGGAATCTGGCCGGAGGCCACCCCCCCGGCCAGCCGCCGGCTGCCGAGCGCCCGCCGCGAGCGCAAGCCCGCACTGGCCGCCTTCGCCCTGTTACTGATCATCGGCGGCGCCCTCGCCGCCGGGCTGCTGGTCGTCCAGAGCGGCAAGCGGGTAGCGGCGATCGAGATCTCCCAGCAGGTGGGGGCGGGCCAGCAGATCCCGCTGAGCGCCATGCAGCAGGTGCAGGTCGCCTCCGGGACCGGGCTGAACTACGTCCCGTGGGACGAGGCCAGCCAGGTCGCGCGCTTCTTCGCCGCCACCACGATCCCGCCGGGCACCCTGCTGACCAGCGCCATGGTGACCCGGGCCAGCGGCTTCGCCGATGGCAGGGACATCCTGGGGCTCGCGCTCAAGGACGGCCAGCTGCCCGACCAGCTCAAGGTCGGGGACCATGTCGGGATCTACGCGGTGAGCGGCCAGGCGAGCGGGAGTGCGGGCTGCCCGGGCAGCGGCGGCGCCGCGCTGACCCGCGACGCGGTCGTGGTCAACATGGTCACGGCGGGGGGCGCGGGGAACGGCTCGCTGGTCTCCGGCGCGCCGAGCGGGACCATCGACGTGAGCGTGGCGGTCAATCCCGCCGACGCCGGGACGGTGGCATGCGACGCCGCCGCCGGGAACGTGGCGGTGGCCCTGCTGCCCCCGGGCAGCGCGCCAGCCGCGGCACAGCCGTCACCGGCGCCATCAGCGTCCCCATCGCCGTCCGGGACCGGATGAGCGATGGCGCTGGTCGCGGTCGCTTCTGACAAGGGAGCACCAGGAGTCACCACCGCGTCGGTCGTGCTCGCCGCCGTCTGGCCACGGCCGGTGCTGCTGGCCGAGTGCGACCCGGCCGGCGGCGACCTGGTCTACCGCTTCCCGGCCGCCGATGGCGGCAGGCTGGACCCCGGCCGGGGGCTGCTCAGCCTCGCGGTAACCGCCCGCCGCGGCCTGCGGCCCGAGCAGGTGTGGGAGCACACGCAGACGCTGCGCGGCGGCCTCGCGGTGCTCACCGGCGTGAGCACCGCCGAGCAGGGCGCCGGGCTCGATCCGCTGTGGGGGCCGGTCGGGAGCGTGCTCGCCCAGCTGCCGCAGGGGGATGTGATCGCCGACTGCGGGCGGCTGGGCGTGGACGGGCCCCAGCATGACCTGCTCGCCCAGGCGGCGGCGGTCGTCCTGGTCACCAGGCACGACCTGGGTGAGGTGGTGCGGCTGCGGGAGCGTGTCCCGGCGCTCGCGGCCGCGCTGGACAGGCGCGACCGGCTGAGCACCACCATCAGGGTGGTGGTGATCGCCGACCACAGGCGCTTCCACGCCGCGCTCGCCGAGGTCGGTGAGGCACTGGGCCACGGCAAGGGCATGCTCGACGTGCTCGGCGGCCTGGCCTACGACCCCCGGGCCGCCCGGCAGCTGCGCGGCGAATGGGGCGGCAGGCTCGACAGGTCCCTGCTCGCCCGCACCGCACGCGATGTGGCGGGGCATCTGGCCGGGCCGCTGCCTGCGTTAAGCATGCCGGTGCCTGGGGGGCCGCACGGTGCCGGACTGCACGGTGCCGGACTGCACGGTGCCGGATTGCACGGTGCCGGCCCGGACGGTGACGGCCAGCACGGTGCCGGCCAGCACGGTGCCGGCCAGCACGGGGGAGGTCAGCACAGCCGGGGCCGCCATGCCGGGCGGCCCACCCCGGTGACGGCCAGTGGCACCACGGCCAGTGGCGCCACGGCCAGCGGCACCACGGCCAACGGCGGGCGGGGGTGAGCGGCGTGGATCATGGCCTGGTCAAGCGGATGCGCGCCGAGGTGGGCGACCGGCTGGCCGAGCAGCGGCGGCTCGACGCCGCCGCCGGGGTGGCGCCGATGTCCGGTGAGGACGAGCGGCAGTTCGCCCGCGCTCTCATCGCCGGCGTGCTGGAAGAGCACGCGCGCACCGAGATCACCGCGGGCCGGCCCCCGGTGGGCGCCCAGGAGGAGGAGGAACTCGCCGCCGCCGTGCACGCGGCGCTGTTCGGCGTCGGCAGGCTGCAGCCGCTGCTGGACGACCCGCAGATAGAGAACATCGACATCAACGGGTGCGACCGGGTCTTCCTCGGATACGCCGACGGCGGGGAGGTGATGGCCGACCCGGTCGCGGACAGCGACGAGGAGCTCATCGAGCTGATCCAGGCGCTGGCCGCCTACTCGGGCCTGTCCAGCCGGCCGTTCGACACCGCCAACCCGCAGCTCGACGTCCGCCTCCCGGACGGGTCGCGGCTGTCGGCGGTGATGGACGTGACGATCCGCCCGGCGGTGTCCATCCGGCGCGCCCGGCTCGGCAAGGTGTTCCTGTCCGACCTGGCCGGCAACGGGACGATCCCGCCGGAGGTGGCGTCCTTCCTGGCCGCGGCCACGGCCGCCAGGAAGAACCTGATGATCGCCGGTGCCACGAACGCGGGCAAGACCACGCTGCTGCGGGCGATCGTGAACCAGATCCCGCCCGGCGAGCGGCTGATCACGGTGGAGCGGGCGCTTGAGCTCGGCATTGACCACTTCGGTGACCTGCACCCGAACGCTCTCGCGTTCGAGGAACGGCTGCCCAACTCCGAGGGCCAGGGCGGGATCTCCATGGCCGAGCTGGTCCGGCGGTCGCTGCGGATGAACCCCAGCCGGGTGATCGTCGGGGAGGTGCTCGGCGACGAGATCGTCACCATGCTGAACGCGATGACCCAGGGCAACGACGGCTCGCTGTCCACCATCCACGCCAACTCCTCGCTGGAGGTGTTCAACCGCATCGCCACCTACGCGATCCAGTCGGCCGAACGGCTGCCGGTCGAGGCCACCCACATGCTCATCGCCGGCGCCGTCGACTTCGTGATCTTCATCGAGAAGCGCAACGACTACTCGCGTGGCGGCCGGCTCCGCCGGTACGTGAGCAGCATCCGCGAGGTCACCGGGGTCGACGGGCGGGTGCTGTCCAGCGAGGTGTTCACCTCCGGGCCGGACGGGCGCGCGGTGCCGCACGCGCCGGTCGCGTGCGCCGCGCAGCTGGCCGAGCACGGCTACGACCCGGCGGCCGGGTCATGGTGAGGCCCGATGTCATGGTGAGGCCCGATGTCATGGTGTGGGCAGCGTCATGGTGACCGGCCTGCCCCAGTGGGGCCTGATGGCTGTGCTGGCCGGCGCGGCCTGCGGCACCGGGGTGTTCCTGCTGGCTGTCGCGATCCGCGGGCTGCCGGGCGGCCCGGGCGCCGCCGCGGGCCGCACCTCGCTGCTGGCCCGGCGGCGGCTGCGTGAGCTGGCCGCCCCGCGCACCGCCGCCGCCCTCGCCGCCGGGGCTGTCACGCTGGTGGCGACCCGCTGGCTGGTGGCCGCGGCCGGGGTGGCGCTGCTGGTGTTCGCCTGGCGGGGCCTGTCCGGCGCGGCCGGGGAGCGCAGGGCCCTGGCCCGGCTGGAAGCGCTGGCCACCTGGACCGAGTCGCTGCGCGACACGATCGCCGGGGCGGTGGGCCTGGAACAGGCGATCCCGGCCTCGCTACGGGTGGCGGCGCCGGTCATCAAGGAGCCGCTCAGCGCCCTGGTGGAGCGGCTGCACATCCGGGTCCCGATGCCGGACGCGCTGCTGCGGTTCGCCGACGACCTGGACGACCCCGGCGCGGACCTGATCATCGCGGCGCTGGTCATCAACGCCCGGCTGCGGGGCCCGGGCCTGCGGGACCTGCTCGGCTCGCTGTCCGCATCGGTGCGCGAGGAACTGGACATGCGCCGGAAGGTCACCGCCGAGCGCCGGTCGATCCGGCGCAGCGTCCAGATCGTGGTGGGCGTGTCGGTCGGCATGGCGCTCGCCCTCGCCCTGCTCGACCACAGCTTCCTGGCCCCCTACGACGGTGTGTCCGGCCAGGCCGTGCTCGCGGTGGTGGTCGGGATCTACGCCGCGGGCATCATCTGGCTGCGGCGGCTGGCGAGGTTCGACACCCCGCAGCGGCTGCTCACCACGGTGTGGCAGGGCGCGCCGGCCGAAGCGCACGCCATTACCGGCGCGGCCGCCATTGCCGGGGCCGCCGGCAATGGCGGCCCACCCGGCACCAGCCAGCTCGCAGGCCGCGGGGGCGGGCCATGACGCCGGTGCTCGCCGCGGGAGCCTGCCTGGGCCTGGGGATATTCCTGCTGGTCCTGGCCCTGATCCCGCGCCGCCCGAGCCTGGCACGGCAGCTCGCCGCCTTCGACGTCGCCCACCCGCCCGCCTCCCGCGGCCGGCAGCTGCCGGCCGGCGGCGGGGAGAGCCGGGCCGCCCGCCGGCTCGGGACCGTGCTGGCGAAGTTCTGCGCCGAGCAGGGCTGGGAGTTCCCGTCGCTGCGCGCCAATCTCGCGCTGGTGGGCAAGTCATTCGAGAGCTTCCTGGCCACCAAGCTCCTGCTGGCGGTCTTCGGGCTGCTGCTCGGGCCGATCCTGCTCGCCGCGCTCGCGCTGGGCGGGATTCAGCTGCCCTTCGCCGTCCCGCTCTGGGCGGGCCTGCTGCTCGCGCTGGTCTTTTTCTTCCTGCCCGATCTTGAGCTGAAGCAGCAGGTCGACAAGCGCCGCCGGGATTTCCGGCACGCCATCGGCGCGTTCCTCGACCTGGTCGCGATGAACCTCGCGGGTGGCCGCGGCGTCCCCGAGGCACTCATGGCGGCCAGCGAGATCGGCACCGGCTGGGCGATGTGGCGGATCAGGGACGCGCTCACCAACGCCCGGATCACCGGGCAGACGCCGTGGCAGGCGCTCGGGGCCCTGGGCGAGGAGGTCCGGATCGACGAGCTGCGGGATCTGTCCGCTGCGCTGAGCCTGGTCGCCGAGGACGGGGCGAAGGTACGCGAGTCGCTGGCCACCCGGGCCGCGAGCCTGCGGCGCAGGGAACTGGCGGAGCTGCAGGGGCAGGCCGGGGAGCGCTCCCAGTCGATGCTCGTCGCGCAGATGCTGCTCGCCGCCGCCTTCCTGATCTTCCTCATCTATCCGGCGGTCCGGGTCATGCTCGGGTTCTGACCGGTGGCTGGCAATGCGGGCGCTGCCCGGTAAGGAGAAGGAACAATGAAAATCAATCCCCCCGGGTACCTGCAGTTCGCTTATGTGCGCGCGTTCGCCGGCACCCGGATCGCCCGCCTCAGCGAGGCCAGGGAGCGCCGGGACCTCGGCGCGTCCGCCATCGAGCTGGCGATCATCACGGCCGTCCTGGTCGGTCTCGCCGCCACCGTCCTTGTGATCATCTACAACATCGTCACCAGCCGCGCCAACCAGATCAACTCCAACAACGGCAGAATTCCCTGATGGCGGCGGGCCTGATGGCGGCGGGCCGGCGCCTGGCGCCGTTACCTGGCCTCCGGCGGGGAGGCCGGGGCGATCGCGGGTCCAGTGCGGTGGAGCTGGTCCTGCTGGCGCCGATGCTGCTGGCCCTGATCTGGCTGATCATCCAGTACGCGCTCTACTACCAGGGCCGGCAGGTGGCCCTGGCGGCCGCGCAGATAGGTGCCCGGGTCGCCAGGCAGGACGCGGACACGGTGCCGGGCTGGCAGGCGATCGCGGAGCACGCCGCCGAGAGCTACTACGCCGGGCTCGGCACCAAGGTGCTGGGCGGCAACGTGACCGCGGTGGCGGTGCCCGCCGGGGTGAGCCAGGTCAAGGTCACCGTCACCGGCCAGGCGGCCTCGATCATGTTCGGGCTCACCCTGACCATCCACGAGACCGCCGGCGGCCCGGTCGAGTGCTTCCGGCCCGACCTGAACGGCGGCCAGCAGTGCTGACCGGGCAGGCCCGCTGGCTCCCCGGCCGCTGGCTGCCGCCCGGCCGCTGGCGGCGGGGCGAGCGCGGGTCGATGACCGTCGAATTCGTCGTCCTCACCCCCCTGCTGCTGGTGCTCATGCTGTTCCTGGTCCTGGCCGGGCGGGTGGTGGAGGCGCACGGCCAGGTCGACGGCGCCGCCAGGGACGCGGCCCGGGCCGCCTCGCTCGCCCGCTCGCCGGGCGGGGCGCAGGCCGCGGCCGACCAGGCGGTGAGCGCGGACGTGAACGGCTGGTGCTCACCGCCCGTCATCGCGGGCTTCGCGCCCGGCAGCCAGGCGGTGACCGTCCGGCTGAACTGCGCCCTCGACCTGAGCTTCATCAGCTTCGGGTCCGTGCACGTCACCGGGTACGCGATCGCCCCGCTGGACCAGTACGTCGGCCGGACGTACGGATAGGCAGGAGGCCATGACGCGCAGCACACCCGGGCGGGCCGATCAGGGCTCCGTCACCGTGTTCGTCGTGTTCTTCTCGATGGTGGCCCTCGCGCTGGCCAGCCTGCTGGTGGACGCGGGCAATGCCGTGAACGCGCAGGAGCGCGCGGCCGACCTGGCCGAGCAGGCGGCCCGGGCGGCGGCCGACGCCGTCAGCGTGGCCGACCTGCGGACCGGGACCGTGGTCATCGACCAGGCCACCGCCTGCACGGACGCACTGAACCTCATCCAGGCCTACGACCGCGCCAGCCAGGTCGACGCCGCCATGACCGCGCCCTGCACCTACCCGAGCCCAAGACAGGTCACCGTCTATGTCTCCGTCACCACCACCCCGCTCATCAGCGCTTTCTTCGGCAGTTTCACCATGAGGGCGCACGAGACCGCCTGTGCCGAGTTCGGCATCACCGGGGGGGTGGGGTGCTGATGGCCCGGCCTGTCCCGCTCCAGAGCCGGCGGCCGCCACGCCGCCGGCCAGCGGGTGACGTCCTGGCGGGCCTCGGTGCCGTGGCGCTCCTGCTGGTGCTGCTGATCGGGGTGCCGGTGGCGCTGCTCATCGCGCTGGGCCCGCCGATCCCGCATTCGCTGCCCGCGCTGTCGCTGCTCACCCACCAGCTGGACCTGCTGACCGTGCTCAGGATCCTCTCGGTGATCGTCTGGCTCGCCTGGCTGCAGCTGGTCGTGTGTGTGATCGCCGAGGTGAGAGCGGCGGTGCGGAACGCCGGGATGCCCGCCCGGGTGCCGCTGGCCGGTGCCATGCAGCCGGCCGTGCACAGGCTGGTGACCGCCACCCTGCTGCTGTTCAGCGCCGCTACCGCGCTCTCGCCCGCGCTGGCGCACCAGGTGCCGCCGGGCGCCCCCCGGGCCGCCGCGTCCGCGCCCGCCGCCCGGCCGGGACCGGTCAGCGCGGGTGGGGCCGCACCGGCCGCCGGCGTGTCCCTGGCAGCCAGCCCGCAGGCCAGCCGCGGCACCAGCCGGCCGGGGCAGGCCGGGACCGGCGCCTCCGCCGGCCGGCAGCGGGCACCGGTGCCCGCGCACCGGATACGGCGGACCGAGAAGATCTACGTGGTCCAGCCACCGGAGGGCAGGTACCACGAGAGCCTGTGGGAGATCGCACAGAACCATCTCGGCGACGGCCGCCGTTACCGGGAGATCTTCGAGCTGAACGCCGGCCGGCCGCAGCCGGATGGCTCGAAGCTCACGATCGCCAGCCTGATCCGGCCCGGCTGGCTCCTGCGCATGCCGCGTGACGCCTACGGCCCCGGCATCAGGGTCGTCACGCTGCACGAGCACGCGGCCCTGCCCGGCACCAGTGCGCGGGCCGGCCACGACGATGACCAGGGCCGGGCCGGGGCCGCCGGATCGCCCACCGCGCACGCCGGGGGCGGGCAGGCCAGCAGTGGGCCGGCCAGCAGCGGGACGGCTGAGGGCGCTCAGGCGCCGGCCGGCCCGGCGGGCGCCCAGCCTGGAGCCGTGAGCGGGCGCGGTCCCGTTTCCACCGCGCCGGGCGCTGCCCCGTCCGTCCCCGGTGCGCCCGCCCGGTCCGTGCCCGGTGCGGCCGTCCCGGCCGCCCGGGGTACCGCTGGCCCGGCCGCGGCCCCGGTCTATCCCTATGAGCTCGCCGCCGCCGCCCTGCTGGCCGCCGGGGTGCTCTCGGCGCTCGGACGGCGCCGCCGCGAGCAGCTATGGCACCGGGCCTTCGGCAGACGGCTGGCCGTGCCGGTGCGGCCCGCGCCTGCTGCCGCGGCCGAGGTGGCGCTGCGGCTGGGGGCGAGCGAGCCGTCCGCCCGCCTGCTCGACACCGGGCTGCGCTACCTGTCCCAGGCGCTGGCCAGGCAGGGCCGGGCGCTGCCGACGGTCTTCGCCGCGCACGTCAGCGGCCAGAACCTGGATCTGTGGGTGGCCCAGGCCGACCGGGACGCTCCCGCGCCGTGGGTGGCGGTGGGTGATGGGCAGGTGTGGCGGCTGTCCCTCGGCGTGGTGCCGGGACTCGACCCCGATCAGGTAGCGGAGGCCAGCCCTCCCTACCCGGGCCTGGTGTCGATCGGGACCGACACCACCGGGCGGGTGCTGGTCGACCTGGAGTCCGCGCAGGGCCTGATCGCGATCACCGGTGAGTCATCCGGGGTCCAGGCCGTGCTGGCGGCGATGGCGGTGGAGCTGGCGACCAACCGCTGGTCTGGCCCCATCGGCATCACCCTGGTCGGATTCGGTGCCGACCTGACCACGCTGGCGCCAGATCGGGTCAACGCGGTCGGCACGCTCGCCGAGGCGCTGTCCGCGCTGGCGGCACGCGCCCAGCTCGTGGCGGAATCGCCGCACCCGCAGTCCTGGGCGTCCCACTACCTCATCTCGGCCGTGCCCCCGTCCGCCGCCGAGCGGGAGCAGCTGCTCGCCCTGGCCCGGGCCAGGCGCGCCGCCGCCACCGGGTACGTGGTCGCCGGTGACGTCCCCGGGGCGACATGGACATGGGAGGTCACCGGGCAGGGGCGGCTGCGGGCCGGGCTGCTGGGGCTGGACGTGCAGGCGCAGCTGCTGCCGCCCGAGCAGCATGCGGCCGTGGTGGATCTGTTCGGCGTGGCGGAGCAGTTCGAGGGGGTCGCGCTCGCCGCGCCGCTGCCGGACGCGGCGCCCCCCGAGCATCTGGCTCCCGGCTCGGCCTCCCAGGTCGGGATCACCCTGCTGGGGCAGGTCGGGGTGGACGCCCCGGGGATGATCGAGCCGGAACGGCTGGGCCTTGCCACCGAGCTGGTCGTGTTCCTGGCCACCCATCCGGAAGGCGTGCACCCCAACGTCCTCGCCGCGGCCATCTGGCCGCGCGGGGTCACCCAGGAGGTGCGGGACTCCACGCTGGCCCGGGTGCGGGACTGGCTCGGCACCGACGAGATCGGCCGCCCCTATCTCGCCACCGACGCCAGCGGCCGGCTCCGCCTCGGCTCCCAGGTGCGGGTGGACTGGCGGGTCTTCTGCGCGCTGGTGGCGCGGGCAGGCGGTGGCGGGCAGGACGAGGAAGCAGCGCTGGAGCAGGCGCTCAGCCTGGTGAGCGGCCCATTCATGGACGGCCGCGAGCCGGGCCGCTACGCCTGGCTGGCCGGTGACGGGCTCGAATACGAGGTGACGGCGCGGGTCGCGGACGCCGCCCACCTGCTGAGCCGGCTGCGGCTGGCCGCTGGCGACCCCCAGGGCGCCATGGACGCCGCCCGCAGCGGGCTCCGCCTCGCGTTCGACGACGAGCTGCTCTGGCGGGACCTGCTGACGGCGGCGCATGCCACCGGGCAGGAGCACCTGCTGCGGGCGGTGGTGGATGAGGTGTGCGCGAGAACAGCGCTGGATGAGGTGCTGCCGAGGATGGCCCCGGAGACCGAGGCGCTCATCGACGAGCTGCTGCCCTCGTGGCGGTCGTCGGTCGCCTGACAGGCCGCCGCCGCTGCCGCTCCCTCGCCGTAACCCCAGGCTGGCTTCAGGTTCTCCCCAGCTCACCAGCTGACACTGCGCAGATGGGTCAGTAGGCGGGGGACTCCTGGTGACGGACGACGGCGTCCGTCACCACACAGGAGGCCGACGTGGCTGGCATAACCGGGGAACGCTTCGGCGACCCGCCCGATGTCGTCCTGGTCCACGGCGACTGGCACGGTGCCTGGTGCTGGGACCGCGCCGTCGGCGCCCTCGCCGCGGCCGGCATCACCGCACTCGCCATCGACCTGCCGGGGCGCGGGAACGATCCCGGCCCCCTGACCGACCTGCACGGTGATGCCGAGCGTGTCAGCGCGGTCCTCGACTCGCTCGATGGCCCCGTCGTGCTGGCCGGCCACTCCTATGGCGGCGCGGTGATCACCGAGGCAGGCAGCCACCGGGCCGTCTCCCATCTGGTCTACCTGGCGGCGCTCGCGCTCGATGACGGCGAGTCGTGCACCAGCGCGGCCAGCGACGAGGCGGTAGCCGAGGGCATCTCGCACGCGGGGCGCCCGGACCTGGCGGCGGGCTTCGTAGCGGGCCCGGACGGCACCGTCATCCTCGATCCGGACGTGGCGCTCGCCTGCCTTTACCATGACTGCGACCGCGCCACCGCCGCCTGGGCGATCGCCCGGCTCGGCCCCCAGCCGCTGATCAGCCTCCAGCAGCAGCCGCGGGCGGTGGCCTGGCGCACCAAGCCGTCGACGTATGTCGTCTGCGCCGACGATCAGGCGATGCATCCGCTGCTGCAGCGCATCCTCGCCCGCCGCTGCATCACCACGGTGGAATGGCCGGCCGGGCATGCGCCGTTCCTGTCCCGGCCGGATCTGGTCGCCGGGCTGCTGGCCGGCCTGGCCGCCCGCCCCCGCGGCGCCGAGTGCGCCTGACGGCCGGCCCCATGCTCAGCCGGCCGGGGACGCCAGCCAGGCGTCGATACCCGCCAGCAGGCGGGCGGCCGTGCCGGGCGGCGCCGCCGAGCCACGGACCGACATCCGGGCCAGCTCGGCGATCTCGGCGTCACCCATCCCGTGCACATGCCGGGCGATCTCGTACTGGGCGTTCAGCCGCGACCCGAACAGCAGCGGGTCGTCCGCGCCCAGCGCCACCGGCACGCCGCCATCGAGCAAGGTGAGCAGCGGCACGTCGCCGGCCCGGCCGGCCACCCCCAGCGCCACGTTGGAGGTGGGGCACACCTCCAGCGTGATGCCGCTGCCCGCCAGCCGCTTGGTGAGCTCGCGGTCGGCCGCGGCGGCGACGCCGTGGCCGATCCGGTGGGCCCGCAGGTCGTCCAGGCAGGACCGCACGCTGGCGGGCCCGGCCAGCTCCCCGCCGTGCGGGGAGAGCAGCAGCCCGGCACGGGCGGCGATCCGGAACGCGGCGGCGAACTCGTGCGCCGCGCCGCGCCGCTCGTCGTTGCTCAGCCCGAACCCGGTCACCCCGTGGCCCGCGTACTGGCCGGCCAGGCGGGCCAGGGTACGGGCCTCCAGTGGGTGCTTGGTCCGGTTGGCCGCGATGATCACGCCGATCCCGACGCCGGTCGCCGCCGACGCGGCGCGGGCGGCGGCGAGCACCAGTTCCACGGTCGGGGTGAGGCCGCCGAAACGCCCGGCATAGCCGGAGGGGTCCACCTGGATCTCCAGCCAGCCCGAGCCGTCCGCCTGCTCGTCCTGCGCGGTCTCCCGCAGCAGCCGGAAGACGGCCGGCTCGTCGGTGAGCACCGAGCGGGCGATGTCGTACAGCCGCTGGAACCGGAACCAGCCCCGCTCATCGGTTCCGCGCAGCCGCGGCGGCCAGGCGGCCGCGAGCGCCTCCGGCAGCTGGATCCGCCGCTCGGCGGCCAGCTCGACCAGGGTGGGATGACGCATCGCGCCGGTGAAATGCAGGTGCAGATGCGCCTTGGGGAGCGTGGTGAGCGGCCGCGCCATCGGGCAGTCCGGCCGGGCTATCTCGCCTGCGCGAGCAGCTTGCCGAGCCGGGTGATCCCTTCCTCCAGGTCGGCGTCGCCGAGTGCGCACGACAGCCGGAAGTACCCGGGGGTGCCGAACGCCTCACCGGGCACCACCGCCACGTCGGCGTGGTCCAGGATCACCTCGGCCAGCTCGCTGCTGCTGCCCGGCCTGCTGCCAGCCAGCTCCCTGCCGAGCACGCCCTTCACCGACGGGTAGCAGTAGAACGCGCCCTCGGGCAGCGGGCAGATCACCCCGGGTATCTCGTTGAGCATGGTGGTCATCGCCAGCCGCCGCCGGTCGAACGCCGCCCGCATCTCCGCCACAGCCGACAGGTCGCCGGTGACCGCGGCCAGCGCGGCCGCCTGGGCGACGTTGCAGACGTTGGAGGTCGCGTGGGACTGCAGGTTGGCGGCGGCCTTGATGACATCGGCCGGCCCGATCATCCAGCCGACCCGCCAGCCGGTCATGGCGTAGGTCTTCGCCACCCCGTTGAGCACCACACAGCGGTCGGCGATCTCGGGCGCCACCACCGGCATGGACGCGAAACGGGCCTCCCCGTACACCAGGTGCTCGTAGATCTCGTCAGTGGCCACCCACAGGCCGCGCTCGGCCGCCCACCGCCCGATCTCCGCGACCTGGTCTGGCGGGTAGACCGCACCCGTCGGGTTGGACGGGGAGACGAAGACCAGCAGCTTGGTGCGGCTGGTACAGGCCGCTTCCAGGTCCGCCGCTGACGCGCGGTACCCGGACCGCTCGTCGGTCATGACCGGGACGGGCACGCCGCCGGCCAGGGCGATGGCCTCCGGGTAGGTGGTCCAGTACGGGGTGGGCAGCAGCACCTCGTCGCCGGGATCGAGCAGCGTCGCGAACGCCTGGTACACCGCGTGCTTGCCACCATTGGTGATCAGCACCTGGCTCGCGCTCACCTGGTAGCCGGAGTCGCGGGCGGTCTTGGCCGCGACCGCTTCCCGCAGTTCCGGCAGGCCCGCGGCAGGGGTGTACTTGTGGAAACGGGGCTCCGCGCACGCACGCTGCGCCGCTTCGACGATGTAGCCGGGAGTGGGGAAGTCGGGTTCTCCCGCGCCGAACCCGATCACGGGCCGCCCCGCCGCCCGCAGCGCCTTCGCCTTGGCGTCCACGGCCAGGGTGGCCGACTCGGCGATGGCGGACACGCGTGCGGAGATACGAGGGTGGGGTGAGGTCATGTCTCCATACTGGCATCCCCGCCACCGGCCCGGACACCGTTACCTGCGCCACGGTTCGACGCCGGGGCATCCGGCAACGTAGACTTCACCAACTGGCGGTGGTTCCCTTCACGGACCAGCATGCCCGCATGGGCTGCGGCGGCCGTGATGGTGAGCTGGCGGCAGCCGATCGCCTGGCCGGTTCCCTGGTCAGGCTGTCAGGCAGAGGGCAGTAGCTCAATTGGCCAGAGTCCCGGTCTCCAAAACCGGTGGTTGGGGGTTCGAGTCCCTCCTGCCCTGCGAGCACGGCCGCCGGCTTGCCGGCGGCAGGCGATGAGTGACCGATCGTTGTTGTTCAGGTGAGGACATGGCGACACAGACGCGTGGCGAGGCCACGCAGAAGCGGGCGAAGTCAGGTGGCCCGGCCAAAGGCGGCCGTACCACCCCCGCGCTGTTTGTCCGCCAGGTCATCGCCGAACTGCGCAAGGTAATCTGGCCGACCCGCCGGGAGCTGCGCACGTACACGATCGTCGCGCTGACGTTCGTGCTCGTGATGGTCGTGATCGTGACCAGCCTGGACTACGGGTTCACCAAGTTGGTGTTCTGGGCGTTCGGCTGAGTCGGCCAGCGCGGGACCCGCGGGCCGCGGTAGCGGCGCGCCGGGTCCAGGCCACCAGGGAAGGTGTCCCTGCGGCCTGGCGCCGGGTAAGGCCGGGCGACCGGTGCCGCCGGATAGTTCCCGGCGCCGGTGCCGCCAGGAAGAGCGGAGAGAAAGAGTTATCGTGTCCGAGTCCCAAGTGCACGCCAGCGATCATCCAGAGGATGCTCCGGCCAGCGGCGGCCAGGCTGACCAGTCCGGCCCCGCCGAGGAGGCCGGGGTGGAGGCTGCCGGGATGGAGGCTGCCGGGCCGGCCGCGGACGCAGAGCCCGCAGAGGCTGAGGCCAGTGAGCCCGCGGAGGCAGAGCCCGCAGAGGCCGAGGCCAGCGAGCCCGCGGACGCAGAGCCCGCGGACGCAGAGCCCGCGGAGGCCGAGGCCAGCGAGCCCGCGGAGGCTGAGGCCGCGGACGCAGAGGCCGCGGACGCAGAGGAGGAGGAGGCCGGCGAAGCCGAGGCAGAGACCGACCCGGTCGCGGAGTACGCCGCCGAGCTGCGGCTGCTGCCGGGTGACTGGTACGTGGTGCACTCCTACGCTGGCTATGAGAACCGGGTCAAGGGCAACCTGGAGAGCCGCACGCAGTCGCTGAACATGGAGGACTACATCTTCCAGATCGAGGTCCCCGTGCACCAGGTGACCGAGATCAAGCAGGGCAAGCGCCAGCAGGTGTCGGAGAAGGTCCTCCCCGGTTACATCCTGGTCCGGATGGACCTCACCGACGAGTCGTGGGCCGCGGTGCGCAACACACCCGGGGTGACTGGCTTCGTCGGCCTGTCAAGCCGCCCGTCGCCGCTCAGCCTGACCGAGGTGGCCACCTTGCTCGCCCCGGAACCGCAGGAGAAGGCGGCCAAGGCCGAGGTCACCCGGCTGGCGGTGGAATTCGAGGCCGGCGAGAGCGTTACCGTGATGGACGGCCCGTTCGCGACGCTGCCAGCCACTGTGAGCGAGATCAACCCCGATACCCAGAAGCTCAAGGTGCTGGTGTCGATATTCGGCCGGGAGACGCCGGTCGAGCTGTCCTTCGACCAGGTCACCAAGATCTGACCGGCGCGCGCAGGGAACAGGAAACGAGGAACAGGACCGTAACTGATGGCTCCGAGGAAGAAGAAGATCGCTGCAGTCGTCAAGGTGCAGCTGAACGCGGGCGCCGCCACCCCGGCACCCCCGGTGGGTACGGCGCTGGGCCCGCACGGCGTCAACATCATGGACTTCTGCAAGCAGTACAACGCGGCGACCGAGTCCCAGCGGGGCAACGTCATCCCGGTCGAGATCACGATCTACGAAGACAGGTCGTTCTCGTTCATCACCAAGACGCCCCCGGCCCCTGAGCTGATCAAGAAGGCGGCTGGCGTGGACAAGGGGAGCGGGACGCCGCACACGGACAAGGTGGGTTCGGTGACCGCCGCGCAGGTCCGCGAGATCGCGCAGACCAAGATGCCCGACCTCAACGCGAACACGATCGAGGCGGCGGAGAAGATCATCGCCGGCACCGCACGCTCGATGGGCATCACCGTCCGGGACTAAACCGCGGCGAACGCCCGTTCCCCTTTTGTGCCCTACCGGGGCAGGAAAGTGAACTGCTGATAGATCCGGGGCCAGCCCCCGGCGGTGGCAGGGCCAGCGCTTGGCCCGCAGACCACGACCTCCGATCCGTTTGGGAGTGATGGACATGAAGCGCAGCAAGGCGTTCCGGGCCGCCGAGGACCAGATCGACCGGAGCCGGCTCTACAGCCCGGCCGAGGCGGTCGCGCTCGCCAGGAAGACCTCCGCCACCAAATTCGACCCCACCGTCGAGGTGGCGCTCCGGCTCGGCGTGGACCCGCGCAAGGCGGACCAGATGGTCCGCGGCACCGTGAACCTGCCCAACGGCACCGGCAAGACCGCCCGCGTGCTGGTCTTCGCCACCGGCGACCGGGCCGAGGAAGCGCGGGCGGCCGGCGCCGACTACGTCGGTTCCGACGACCTGATCGAGCGCATCCAGGGCGGGTTCCTCGACTTCGACGCGGTCGTCGCCACCCCTGACCTGATGGGCAAGGTAGGCCGGCTGGGCCGGGTGCTCGGCCCGCGCGGCCTGATGCCCAACCCCAAGACCGGCACCGTGACCCCGAATGTGGGCAAGGCGGTGACCGACATCAAGGGCGGGAAGATCGAGTTCCGGGTGGACCGGCACGGCAACCTGCACTTCGTCATCGGCAAGGCCTCGTTCCCGGCCGGCAAGCTGGTAGAGAACTACGCGGCCGCGCTGGACGAGGTGCTCCGGCTCAAGCCGTCCGCGGCCAAGGGCCGCTACCTCAAGAAGGTCGCCATGACCACGAGCATGGGGCCGAGCATCCCGGTGGACCCGGCCAAGACCCGCGGCCTGACCGGCGAGCTGGAAGAGGCCGCCGCCAGCTGACGCCGCCCGGCCACGGAAGGGGCGGCGCTGGGCTCTGAAAGTGGCCGCTGGGCGCCGGTGTGGCGATCGGGTGCGGCGGGACTCGATTTGGTCCCGGGGGGTAGCGCCGGGTACCTTGTACCGAAGCCAAAGACCGTCGGTCGCCGTCGCCTGCCCAGGCCCTGCCTGGGAGCCCCGTCTGGAGCGCAGGAAACGGCCGAAGGATCCGCGAGAGCGGACGGCCCGCGCAGGTGTCCGAGCTGACCGCCGTATCCGGCCCTCCTGGCCGGCGGCCACGCCCTGGTGCCTGCACCGGGGCGTTTTGCATCTCTCGCGGCTTCCCTCGCCGGCGCCTGATATCAGCCCGGGCAGGCTCTGTCCCGGGCTGCCCCTGGACCAGGAAAGGAGGCCCATGGCGAGGGCGGAAAAGGTGACCGCGGTCGCCGAGCTCGCCGAGCGGTTCCAGAGCTCAGACGGCGCGGTGCTCACCGAATACCGCGGCCTAACCGTGGCTCAGCTCGCGGAGCTGCGCGGATCCCTCGGCGAGAGCGCCACCTTCACGATCGTGAAGAACACGCTCACCAAGATCGCGGCCAGTGAGGCTGGCGTGGGCAGCGAGCTCGGTGGGCTGCTGACCGGCCCGTCGGCGATCGCGTTCGTCCGCGGCGACGTGGTGGAGGCGGCCAAGGGGCTGCGTGACTTCTCCCGGACGAACCCGTTCCTGGTGATCAAGGGCGGGGTCCTCGACGGCAAGGTGATGACCCCGGGCGAGATCGTCAAGCTGGCCGACCTGGAGC
>DATIXO010000114.1:0-9401 GCA_035518495.1 Streptosporangiaceae bacterium | reverse complement strand
CCCCACCCGCAGGAAGGCCCCGAACCCCGAACCCGGTGCGACCGGCTATCAGCATGCCCGCACACCGGGACCAGCCACCCCATGATCATCTACATGGTGGTGGATAACGGCCGCCGCCCTACTCGTGGATTCGGGTCTGAGTCACACCCCGAGTCCGGGCAGCCGTGGTCGGCAGTGTCCGTAAAAGGATCGTTATTGATCAGGAAGGTCTGGGATTGTCCCGCCGAACACGGTCTGCAACCGTTCCAGCAGACGCCGGTCGAAGTTCACCTTGTCTGGATCAATCATCGGCCGCACCCGCAAGTTTTCGATGCCAAGGCGTGGTGGAACGCGCCGGACCGGCGGATTAACAAACGGCCGCGCGGGCATGTCCCGCGATGGCACATCTGCCGACGGGTCGGGCATCTCTGGGACCTCGGCGAGGAAGGTCTCGCGTTGCGCAAGGGTCATCGCCGCGGTAAAGCGGCCAAAAGGGCCTTCCCCAGCCGCCGCGGCAACGGCGTCCACGGCGCCGGGCGACACTGGATGCAGCGCTGTCGGCGACCCACCCACCCATTGCAGGTGGAGCTCGCCATTTGTCCAGGGATGAAGGTCCGAGTTAGGCAACTGGAACGAGACCAGCACAGCCTTCCCGCGTATCGTTGTAACGCCCGGACCCAACAGCGCGTCGTTGTTTGTGTTGAATATCCTCGTGTTGCTGACAGACTGAGCGCCTGGGCGCCACGGAAGACGAAACGTGTAAATGTCGTTCAAGAAGTCGAACCCGTGGCTATTAACGCTGCAGAAACCTTCATTACCCCAGTTGCGGACGAAGATCGCCCACGTATCGTCTAGCGGGTCGTCGTTCACGTGAATTGCCATCGCGTAGACGGGATGTGACTCAGAACCGCAGGAGTGCCCACAATCCAGCCCGATGAGCCCGGTGACGATCGCATGCCTTCCGTTGACCATCTCCCTTGCCTCAGTGTAGCTGCCGGCGCTTTCCCCTCTGTCAACGGCCTGGTGGAACGAATCCCACCACGGTGTCGTAAAGTGATTGATTGTCTCTCTGGTATCGAATTCCAACAGCAGTACCCGGCGGCCGTCGACCTCATCACTGTTGTTTGCTGTGACACCGGCCTGGTTGGCCGTATCCAGCCACCAGTTCCAGTCATAGTCCTCGAATGGGCCCAGCGGTGGATGCCAACCGCCGGAATAATTGTCGAAGAAAATCCGCCCGTCATATGTGCCGGGAAACCAGTTGACATGTCCTTCCCTGAAAACGCATATCGAGGCCGAGTCGATGAATGTCGGCTGGGTCGTGCAGTCGGAGCCTGGATGGTGCAGGTCTCCGGGGCACAACTGCCTCACAGTCGGCAGTTCGCCAGGGTTATGGGCCTGGAAGCCCCAACGCGGGTTCTTCGGCAGGCCGTTGTCGTCCTGCTCGATCCAGACCAAGTCCATGGGCGCCGCCTCTGCCAGTGTGTTCGCGATTGCTCGGAGGCTGTTCTCCCCCCGAATCTCGATAGTGCGACTGCCCGGGCTGTCGCCGAGCGCCCAAGCCTGCAGCAGTTGCTTCACACTGATGTCTGCCATATTAGATTACTCCTCGTTTGTTCCTCGAGTGTCGCGCAGGCCGGAATCACAGAATCACAAGACAGCTAAACCAGTGTCCGGCCTGCGAGATCTATAGGCCTGCTGATAACAAATCTGCTGATAACAAAGCATTGAGTCAAGTGGCTGTCTCAACCGGCGCACCCTCTCCGACAAGGGCTCGGTGAGCGCCTTGGACAAATCACACAAATCATGTGTATTCGTCGTGCACCCTGAATCCAATTTGTCATTCGCGAGGCGCTGTCGGCAGCCAATGTTCATCGGCTGGTACGGGTTCTCACCGGGCGGATGCGCGTGTCGTGCGCCACTCGACGCGAGCCAGCGCGAAGTTCGCAACCGCGATTGCCGCGCATAGTGCCACGATTGCCCACTCAACAGCTCCGTTCCCCCCGTCAGGATCGACGTGCAGGACAAGTTCCAGCCAGTCGGGCCAAACGAGTGTGACGACAAACAGAACCGTACTGAGGAACCCCAATGCTGATTCTGCCCAGAAACGCCTTCGCAAGTGGGACATAATGCACATTCCCTTCCCTCTTGAAATCACATAGTACAAGGCGGCAAGATAGTGCTGGTGAAGTGGCACCCGCCGCACCGATCACGGCCCGGCCTTATGATGGCATTAGACCTCCAACTCACGGACAGCGGCAGCCACCGGCATGTGACGAGTGCCCTCGGGCACCAGCACATCCAGATCAAGCTCTGGAGCGCATCCTGCTCCGTCGGTTCCGAGGCGACTTGCCCAACATATGGCCTACCTTCTCCTGAAGGCCATTCAGCCCTTACGGGACCAGGCGATATGCCGGGGTTTTCACTCCGGTCCCCGACCTACGAGTTCCGGTACATGACCAGCTCTTCCCCCTGCCTGTCATTGGAGAGCGATAAGAACAGGGATGAGCCCCTGGCCCTCAAGCAGCGGACGCAGCACCTTGCCGATGACGGAACCGAATGCCTGGGCCGGATCAGTAGCTTTCATGGCGTGACCGGTCGTGTCCGATGTCGTCAGCAGGTCACCGACCTCGATGGGTGCGTACCGGGCGTCAACCTTGCAGAACACCTTGCCCAAGAGGGCCACCGGTGAGCGCTTCTCCTGGCGCGATTGCCTGTCTAGCACGATGCCCGGCTTGTAGTTGCCCGCGCCGGAGATGACGCCGACCACCCGCTTGTCGTAGGCGTGCTGGCTCGGTTGAAGCGTATCTTCGTCGCCCAGCACCATGACAGTGCCCGGCTCTACCGGCTCGGCGCTGGCGACCTCGAAGTCCTCGGCACAGTCGGCATTCGCCAGTCGAATATCGCCGGTCACCACGACGTTACCATCAGGCGTCAACGACAGCACCGGTCGCGAGAAGGCGCCTGTGGTCCCACCATTGAAGAACTGCAAGTCCCCTGGCCCATCTGAGCCCTCATGCAGGATCCATTGCTGATTGCCTGCGATCGCGCCCCCCGAGAAGCGGATCGTCGGCTTATCCCCGGCCAGCGTCAAGGCCCCGACACTATGCTGCTCGTCCCAGTTCCCGTTCACCTCAAGTTTGCCCTGGGGCGTCCTGCTGCCGATGCCGACGTTGCCAGCACCGGGCTGCACGATCAGTGGCTTGCCGTCAGTCGTACCGAGGAAGTTGCTCGCCGCGTTGGTGCCGGAATTGCCAGTAAGCTCCCAAGCCATAGTGAGTCCCTTTTCTTTTCTGCAAAGTGAACAGGTGGAATGACCATGCCAGGCGGTTACAGGTCCTGCGACAAAGAACCTGGTCTGATCCTGTCGTCTCTTCGACCCAGTGTGCGCCGGCCGGGTGCGGCACCGTCCGGATAGAGGTCAATCCCCACCAGGAGCGCGCGCTTTGAAGCCACCGGCCGGCCCCCCCTTTCCCCTTCGGCCGAAGGCTCGCCAGTGTCGGCAAGCCCCCGGCGCCCGACAGTCCCCGGCGCTTCCGCTAAGAGTCACGGCGGACATTTCAGCCGTGGTGGTGCTCGGGCTACGTGATTGCCATCGTCACCGGCCGCTGAGGCCCGTGTCATCAGGGCCAGACCCTAGGTGTGACCCTAGCTGTGTTCGGACGGACCAGCGGGGCGCCGATGCGGGTGAGGCGAAGGCGGGTGTGGGCAGCGGCGGCGAGCTCCCGGTCGCAGGCCTGCAGGTAGGGCCGGGCGCCGAGGGTGATCAGCCGCTGCCGCCGCAAGCTGAGCCGGGTTCACCGCCCCCTGGCATGCCAGCCCCGGGCGATGTCAGCGTCCCGCGCCTGCTTGGCCTCCGCCAGCAGCCGCTGCCAGCCGTCCTCGCTGCTGGGCGACACCCCCAGCGCGGCCCCGCGCTCGCGGGCGGCGCCAAGGCAGACCCGCACCACCTCCAGCAGGGGACCGGTGGCGTCGAGCGGCAGGTGCTCGCCCTTCTTCCAGTCATACAGCGTGGACCGGCCGACCCGCCCGCGGCGGTCCTCAGGCAAGGCACCAAGCACCCCGTCCACGGTGAGCCCGGCCGCGGCCAGCAGCGCAGTAAAGGCCGTACCGAACTCCGCTTGGCCGGCGGAATGCCTAGGCGGCATGGGTCCTCCGATCACAGGGGCAACCTGGGCCGTACGTTCGTTTTTTTGCGGGCCGGTGTCCGAACGCTTCGGACTTAACCGACACCGGACAGACCCGCGCACCACGAACGGCACAACACTCGCTGCTAGTCGGCGTGCGGGAGGCCCGGCGGAGGGCCCACGTCACCACGCCAGGCCCGACCGCGGCGCGGGCCGCCTCCTCGACCACCGCCGTGGTGGCCTAGCATGGATGAGCTCGCCGACGCTACAGCCTGCTTGTTATCGTCACCTGCCGCCGAAGCCGTGTCGTCAAGGCCGGACCCTAGGGCGTGTCCCGTAGATCTTCGGTCCTGGCTGGTGTAGATCAAGTCGGGTGGATGATCGCCTGAGTCGTCATGACCTGACTGATGAGGAATGGGAGCGGCTGGCGCCGCTGCTGCCTGCCGATGCCCGGCAGGGCCTACGCTGGAGTAATCACCGGATGGTGATCGACGGCATCATGTTCCGAACCCGCGCCGGCTGCCCGTGGCGTGACCTGCCGGGCGAGTACGGGAACTGGAAGACCGTCTATAACCGGCACCGCGGGTGGTCGCTCGACGGCACCTGGGAGCGGATCCTGAACTGCCTGCGGGCCGGCTGCGACGAGGCCGAGGGCGCGGACTGGACGGTCAGCGCGGACTCGGCGGTGGTGCGCGCGCACCAGCACGCCGCCGGCGCCCGCCGCGCCCGGGCCGCCGATCTGGTGGTCACGGGGGGCACCGCCGAATGACAAGAATCCGCCGGGCGGCGGGACGATCCGGGAGGCTCTGGGCCGCTCTCGCGGCGGGCTGAGCACCAAGATTCACCTGGCCGCGGACCGGCGGTGCCGCCCGGTCACCCGGATCCTCAGCCCCGGCCAGCATGGCGACTGCCCGCAGTTCATCCCGCTGATGGAGCAGATCCGCATTGCCCGCCGCGGGAAGGGACGGCCCCGCACCCGGCCCGGCCGGGCCATGGCCGACAAGGCGTACTCGTCGGCCGCCAGCCGCGCTTACCTGCGCCCGCGCGGGATCAAGGCCGTCATCCCGGTGAAGGAAGACCAAAAGAACCACCGGCGCGCCCGCGGCCGGTCCGGCGGCCGCCCGCCCGCCTTCGACCCCGGACGCTACACCGAGCGCAACACCGTCGAGCGTTGCTTCGGCAAGCTCAAGCAGTTCCGCGCTGTCGCCACCCGCTACGCCAAGCGCGAGCTCATCTTCCAGGGCACCGTCGACGTCGCCTCAATCCGGATCTGGCTGCGCGATCCCGTTCCATGATCTACGGGACACGCCCTAGGTCTGACCCTGATTGTGGTCCGGACGGGTCTGGGTGGCGCCGGTGCAGGTGATGAGGTCCTTGCGGGAGCGGATGCCGAGCTTGGCGAAGATGTGCCCCAGGTGGGACTCGACGGTCTTGACGCTGACGTAGAGCTCGGCTGCGGCCTGGCGGTTGGAGTGACCGGTGATGACGAGGCGGGCCACCGCCTGCTCGGCGGGGGTGAGACCGGCGAAGGCGGGTGTGGTTTGTGGTTCCACGGGCGCGGCGGCGGCGGCGAGTTCCCGGTCGCAGGCCTGCAGGTAGGGCCGGGCGGCGAGGGTGTTCAGGCGCTGCCGGGCTGAGCGCAGGAGGGCGACGGCCTTGGCCGGCTGGGCGGCGGCGCGCAGCTGGCGGGCGTGGGAGATCTCGAGCAGGGCGAGTGCCAGTGGCACCCGCAGGCTCCGGGCGCGGCGCCAGGCGGTCTCGAACGCCGCCGCGGCGGCGGCCTGCTGCCCGGCCGCGGTGGCCAGGTCGCCGCGCAGCCGGGCGGCGGCCACCAGCGCCGACGCCGGGGCGGCCGGTGACAGGCTCGCCTCAAGCTCACCCAGAGCCGTTTCGGCCTGGCCGAGGCTGCCCAGGCCGATGAGGGCGTCGATCTCGAGGGACCGCCAGTGGTGGCCAGTCAGGAGGCTCAGGATCTGCGCCCTGCCGGTGGCGCGCACGGCCGCGGCGGCGTCGACGACGCCTTCCAGATCGCCCCGGGCCATGGCCAGGAACGCCCGGGCGATGGCGGCCGCGCCGACCGGCCCCGGGTCGCCGACGGCCTGGGCGGCCTGGGTGGCCATCCGGACGTGGGCGCTGGCCACATCCCAGTCGCCGCGCAGCGCGGGAACAACAGCGGCGACACTATGCACCAAGCCGAAGTCCCACACCCGGTCGGCATCGTGGGCGAGCGAGACGGCCAGCTCGGCGTGCACCACGGCGTCGTCCCAGGATCCGAGGCGGTACTCGGCGCTCGCCAGGTAGCTCAGGCACCGGCTGGCGTAGCGCAGCGGGACACCCGCCCGCAGCCTTGCCGCCGCGGTGGTAAGGTCGGCGATCGCCCCGGCCAGGTCCTCGGCCCAGATCCTGGCTATTCCCCGCAGCACGAGCACGTCGGTGTCCTCCCGCGGCACCTCGGCGGGGGCGGCGGGCAGGAACGCCAACCGGGCCATACCCTCGGGCCCCCGCCCATCGGCGAACAAGGCGATCGCCAGCACACCCAGGGCCTGGTGGCGCACGGCGGCCGGGGCGGCACCGGCCGCCGCCGCCCGCTCACCCCATCCGATCGCCTCCGGGATCCGGCCCGCGAGCAGGCACAACACCGCCAGCTGGAAAGCGGCCGCCGCGCCCGCGGACGGGTCCTGGGCCGGACCGTGGGTCTGCCACGCCTCCAGCAGGCGGGCCTCGGCCGCAGCGGCCCGGCCGGCGAGGTAATCCAGCGCGCCCAGCAACCAGCTTCGCCGCCCGCTCGGCCCGGCGGCCGCCAGCCGGGCGGCAAGGATCTCCGCCTCGGCCACCTCGCCGCAGGTGATCAGGATCTCCAGCGCGTCCAGCAGGCGGCGATCCGCTGCCGCAGGCTCGCTGCTCGCCGCCGCCTGCGCCAGCCAGGCCGCCGCCTGCGCCGTCCGGCCCAGGCGGCGGGCTTCCCGGCCGGCCGCCTCCAGCTCGTCGGCCAGCCCGTCGTCCGGGCCGACCGCCGCCGCCACCCGGTGCCCCAGCGCCCGGTACCGATCAACCAGGCCCGCCGCCCGCTCGTGCAACCGGCGCCGCTCGGCCGGGCTCAGATCGCCGTAGACGGCCCGCTGCACCAGCAGGTGACCGAACCCGATCCCGGCCGCCGCCCCACCCGGCCTCTCGACCAAGATCCCCGCCGCCACCGCCTCCCCCAAGGCCGGCAGCGGATCGCCCAGGCCCGCCAGCGCGGCCGCCGCCGCCAGCTCGCAGTGCTGGCCGAGTACCGCGACCGCGGCGACCAGCTTCCGGGCAGCCGGGCTCAGCGCGCCCACCCGCGACAGCACCATCGCGGCCAGCGAACGCGGCACACCCAACGCCCCGCCCAGGTCAAGGCCCTCGACGCCGACCTCTTCCAGCATCGCCCGGCAGTACAACGGGTTCCCGCCCGTGTGCTCCAGCAGACGGCGGGCGGCGCGGCGCGACAACTCCGCAGCCCCCAGCGCCCGGCCCAACGCCACCACATCCTCCAGGCCCAGGCCACCCAGCCGGGCCCGGCCCGCCCGATGGTCGCCCGCCAGGAAACGCTGCCAGCCCTCGCCCAGCCGGGACAGCTCTCCCCCGCGGGCCGACACCACAACCAGCACCTGATCGGCCTGCAGACGACGCAGGGCGAACAACAACGCCCGCGCCGACGGCCCGTCCGCCCACTGCAGATCATCGATGCACGCCAGCACCATCCCCCTGCCGCGGCAGACCTGACCCAGCCACATGACCAGCTCGGCGCCCACCGCCAGCGGGTCCACCGCGCCGCTCAGATCCGAGGTCAGCAGCCCCGGCGGGCTGCCCCCCGTCCCCCGGGCGCTGGCCACCAGCTGGCCCACGATACCGTACGGCACCAGCAGCTCCGCCTTATCGCCACCGGCGCGCAGCATCACCGCGTCGGCCAGCCCCGCCGCGAACTGCGCCAGCAGGCTCGACTTGCCGATGCCGGCGTCACCCTCAACCAGCACGACCTTCGGGTGGCCGCCGCGGGCCGCCGCCGCAGCCGCCTCCAGCACGGCCAGCTCATCCGCCCGGCCGACGAACACCCCCCAACCCGGCGGCCGCCCGGCCCAGATCCCCTGGTGCATCCTCAGGCTGGCCGGATCATGCCCGTCGACTGGGCTTCCGTTCAAAGCTGAGCCGGGTTCACCGCCTCTGGAGTACCAGCCCCGGGCGATGTCAGCGTCCCGCGCCTGCTTGGCCTCCGCCAGCAGCCGCCGCCAGCCGTCCTCGCTGCTGGGCGACACCCCCAGCGCGGCCCCGCGCTTGCGGGCGGCGTCAAGGCAGACCCGCACCACCTCCAGCAGGGGACCGGTGGCGTCGAGCGGCAGGTGCTCGCCCTTCTTCCACTCATACAGCGTGGACCGGCTGACCCGCCCGCGGCGGTCCTCAGGCAAGGCACCAAGCGCCCCGTCCACGGTGAGCCCGGCGGCAGCCAGCAGCGCAGTAAAGGCCGTACCGAACTCCGCTTGGCCGGCGGAATGCCTGGGCGGCATAGGTCCTCCGATCGCCAGAGCAAGAACCCTAGGGCCCGCACATTCTTTGATACACGGTGTCCGGACCCTTCGGATTGACTGAGGCTGAAAGGCCAGGGTCTGATACCTACGACGGGTTCGAAGGTGAGCCCGCCAGCTACGCCGACAGCGCCGGGGACCGGGACCGCGCAGACGGCGGCAGAAGCGGCAGGCAGCGGCGGTCCGGGGGCCAATGCCATGGGCTTTAGGGGGAAGTGATGCGGGACCTCATAGTCTTTTGATCACGCTGGGTGATCTTCTCTGGTCAGCGTTCGCTGTGCCGGTTTCCGGTGAGACGGGATGAGGCTCCTGGTAGAAGAGGGATTGCCTATATCACTGTTCATCACAGGAGCCTCTCGTGTGTTCATACCCTGCCGGGTCGCGTTCTGCCAGCAGCATCACCGAGGACGGGGAGGTTCCGGGCGGCGGGGCGCTGATGGTGGCGGTGCGGCTGGAGGACCTGGTGTCTCCGCTGCGGAACGGCAGGCCGCTGGGCGAGGGTGACCGGTCGGCGCTGGTGATCGGCGGGACGCAGGAGGTCCGGACTGGTGACGTGACGGTGTCGTAATGCGTAGGTCATCGGTTCGATTCCGATAGGCGGCTCCCAGAGATATTCACAGCTGTCCGGCGTCCATGTTCACATATGCCACTGACATTCTCGTGGTCGCGCTGAGTTGATCTTGTTTCCCCGTAGTCCGCGGGGCTGGTGGCTGGCTACCGGGGCTGTTCCGGGGTTTGCGCGTCTGCG
>DATIXO010000113.1:0-3309 GCA_035518495.1 Streptosporangiaceae bacterium | reverse complement strand
GATCGGAGCGATCGAGCAGTTGCACGAGCGCGGGGTGCTCTTCGCCATCACCAGCGGGCGCCCGCCGCGCGGCATGCGGATGCTGGTCCAGCCGCTGGAGATGCACGGGCCGATGGCGGCCTTCAACGGCGGGATCATCGTACGGCCGGACATGACCGTAGTGGACGAGCGGGCCGTCCCGGCCGATGTCGCCCCCGCGGTCATCGACGTGATCCGCGCGCAGGATCCACGGGTCGTGACACCGCAGGGCCAGAGCCGAATCATGAGAATCGTGTGACGCCGGCTCACCAGGCCGGACGTGAGACTTGGTGATCGCGTTCCGCGCCCTTTCTCGGAGGAATCATGCCTGTCGGCCGGCTCAACCCCAGGGTCGCGGTCAGCGTCGTCTCGTAGTCGCCATGTTCATGGCGATCATCGATACGACGATCGTGAACGTCGCCCTGCCGACCATCTCCCGGGACCTGTCGGTGCCGCTGAACCGGATGGACGGCCTGGTCGTCGGCTATCTGGTCAGCCTGGCGGCGTTCATCCCGGCCTCGGGCTGGCTGGGTGACCGGTTCGGCACCAGGCGGGTGTTCCTGGCCGCCCTGGCCATCTTCACGCTGGCCTCGGCGCTGTGCAGGCTGGCGCAGACGTTCGGGGAACTGGTCGGGTTCCGGGCCTTGCAGGGGGCCGGCGGCGGGATGCTCACCCCGACCGGGATGGCGATGCTGTACCGCGCGCTGATGTTCCTGCTCGGCCTGTGCCAGGCGCAGAACCTGGTGCCGCTGCAGGCAGCCGCGTTCGCGACCATCACTCCCGCCGATACCGGCGCCGCCTCCACATTGTTCAACACCGCCCGACAGCTCGGGATGGCGGCTGGGGTGGCCATCCTGACCACGGTGGCCAGCGCCGTGGGCCTGACCCAGCACGCCGCCGGGCGGACGACGTCGCATCTGGCCGCCTACCACGCCGGGCTGGTCACTGCCAGCGTCATCGCGCTGATCGCGGCCGGCGCCGCCCAGTTCGTGGACGACCGCGCCGCCGCCGCCACGATGCGCGTTCCGGTCCGCCGCGGCACCCCCGCCGCCGCTGCCGGATCGGCCGGATGCCACCACCCGGCGGCCACGGAGCGGCGACCGTCGGAATCACGTGATGCCGCGTTACCGGCGCCCGGGCAGCCCATGAGCTCCTGACGGGCCGGCCCGCGCGATGTGATCCTTGACAGGCCGTACGGCCGGTCAATCGTTGGTATTCGCCAGCCCCAGCCTGGCGGCGCTGACATCTTCCCGGCCATGCCCGGCGTCAACGGCGGAGTGCCACTGCCGGGACAGCGCGGCCAGCAGCGGCAGCGTGGCGCCGGGCGCGGCGCTCATGGCCAGGTCCACGTCCTTGAGAGCCCACTGGAGCGGGAACTCAGGCGCGTAATCGCCACGCTCCATCTTGTGCAGCTTGGCGTCGGCGATGGGTGCGTCCAGCGGGCCGCCCTCGATCGCCTCGGCCAGCTTCGCGCTGTCGACCCCCAGCTGGGTGGCGAGTTCCAGGGCTTCGGCGACGCCCTCGATGAGGATAGACATGTAGGCGTTGATGACCAGCTTCATCTGGCTGCCCTGGCCGGCCTCGCCCAGCCACAAGGTCTTCCTGCCGATCGCTGAGAATACCGGTCTCGTTATCGCCTCCGCGGCGGAAGGACCGGAAGCGAGAATGAGTAGCTGCCCTTTCTCAGCGGGTCCCTTGCTTCCCGACACCGGCGCGTCCACGAACAGCACATCGGGCCGGAGCTGGCCGAGCCGCCCCGCGATCTCAGCGGTGTCCGCCGCGCCGATCGTACCCATCTGCGCCCACGCTGCTCCCGCGCCGAATGCCCCGGCCACGCCGCCGTCGAAGACCACCGAGCTCACAGCATCAGGAGTCGGCAGCATGGTGATGACGACGCGGGCATCGCGTACCGCTTCCGCGGCCGACGGGGCCACCAGGGCTCCTGCTTCGGCCAGCGGCATGGTAGCCCCGGCCGACCTGTCCCACACCGTCGTCGGCAGCCCTGCCGCGAGCAGGTTGCGGGTCATCGCAGAACCCATGATGCCGGTTCCCAGCACCGCCGTACGCAGCTTTTCGTCACCGCTGTCTGACACGCTCATGAGGGCAACTCCTCTCGTTGGTATCTGTGTGCCCGCTGACATGCATGATCGCGGGTAGCGTTCCTGGCCGCCACGGGCCTTAAGCCCCACGTGCGGCGGGTGCCAGCAGGCCGAGGGCGCGGGCGTGGTCCACAGCCTCGTGGCGGCGGTGCACACCCAGCTTGGCGTACACGTGTCGCATGTGGGTCGTTACCGTGTGCACGGACAAGTGGAGCTGGCGGGCGATCTCGTGCGCTGTGAGGTGGGTCTACAGGTAGCGCAGGACGCGGATCTCGCTCGCCGTGAGCGGCTCAGCCGCTGGCAAGGGGAAGCACAGCGTTTGCTCCCGGCGGGGCACAATGCCGCCTTCGGCCGCGGCGACCCCTCTCAGACCCCCCTGCGCACCGCCGTAATCCCCGGCCCCAGGTTTCCCGGTGGCCGCGCCAGGCCTCCTTGGGTGTCCGGCTCCGTCGGCGCTGCCTGGGCGAGCAGGTGGAGGATCTGGCTGACCAGCATTCGATGAGCGGTACGCCCCCGGCTGCCGCTCGAGCAGCGCCCGCGCCGGGTGGAGGAGGAACGGCAAGAGGCTCGCTGAGGTCTAGCGCATGCTCGAGGGCCCGGCCGGCGGCGGGCGTGTCGCCGAGCGCGTCACGGGCGATCGCCTCCAGCAGGAAAGCCTGCGCCATCCCGCTGCAGGCCAGCGGCATGGGGACGGAGCCGTCGAGGACGGCCGCGAGCGCGTCCGACGCGGCCTGCGGGTCGCCTCGGGCGAGCCGAAGCGTCGCGAGGACGATACGCATCACCCCGGTTTCGCGCTGCTCCCCGTCCAGCCCGGCGAGGACGGCGTCCACTTGCCCGGTTTCCCCCAGCCGCAGACGGGCGTGCAGCTGGCCCGCTGTCATCCATGTCGTCACCATGTGCCGCGGCACGACCAGCTCGGCCAGCCGTTAGGCAGTCCGGTAGGCGGCGAGCGCGTCGGTGGCACGGCCGCGCGCGAGCTCGAGCGTTCCGCGAGAGGTGTGCAGCAACCCGCAGCCAGTTGCCCTGCCGGTGCTCCTCGCGGTGCCGCCGGCCGGTCCCGCGCTCCGGGCCGCTGGCGTCGTGCACGGTATGGACGGCACGGCCCAGCCGGGTCGGCGTCGCCCGGCCCCCGCCGTCGTGATTCATGGCATACCTCCCGATGCGGTGAGGCGGGCGCGCCGCCCCTATTTCG
>DATIXO010000112.1:0-4385 GCA_035518495.1 Streptosporangiaceae bacterium | reverse complement strand
TGTGCTGCTGCCGGCCTGGCTGCTGTCGCGGCGCCGGTACGCCGCGGCGGTGGTCTTCGCGGCGCTGGCGCTGCGGGCGGCCGGGCTGAAGACGGCGGCGGTGGCGGCGCGGCTGCGGCTGCCGTCGCCGGGCTGTCCCGGGCAGTTCTGGTGCGTGCCAGCCTCCACGGCCGGGTCGTGGCTGGCCCGGTTCGCGTCCCGGGCGGGGTGGCTGCGGGCGGGGCTGGCGGGGCTGCTGCCGCTGGTGGACCCGCTGGGCCGGGTGGTGGCGCCGGCCGGGTCGGTCATCGGGGATGCGCTGGCCGCGCTGGATGCGGTGACCGCGGGGCTGCGGCGGGGGTTCCCGGGCCTGGCCACGGTGGCGGCCCGTGAGGTGGCCGCGCACCTGACCGGCGGGCTGCTGCTGGCCCCTGGGCTGCCGCCGCTGGCGGGCAACACGACCCTGGCCGGGCTGGCCGCCGTTTCCCCTTCCTGACCGGCCGCGGGGCCGGCCAGGGTCGCCGTGAGTCCTTGTTCACGGCGATCTGGAGGAGGAAGCATGACGGCAGCAGACCGGGAAGCCGCCGCGCGGCGGCAGCGGGCGCAGACGATCGCGCTGTGGCGGTGGTCGCTGATCGAGCCGGCGATGGACCCTGCCCTGACATCGCGGCAGCGCGGCGCGATCGTGCGCCAGCTGGCGGCCCGGGAGCACGCCGGCCCGTCCGGCCGCACCGTGTCGGTGTCACGCAAGACAATCGACCGGTGGATCACCGCCCGCCGGGCCGGCGGGTTCGACGCGCTGGTGCCCGCGCCCCGGCAGTGCACGCCGCGCACCGACCCGCAGGTGGTCGAGCTGGCGGTCGGGCTGAAGAGGGAGAACCCGGCCCGCACCGCGGCGCAGGTCCGCCGGGTGCTGGCCGCCCAGCTGGGCTGGGCGCCGTCGGAGCGGGCGATCCAGCGGTGGTTCGAGGCCCGCGAGCTGACCACCCGCCCCGGCGGGGCGCCGCCCCGGGCTTACGGCCGGTTCGAGGCCGGGCGGGTCAACGAGATCTGGACCGCGGACCTGATGAACGGCCCGGTGACCGGCGGCCGGGCCTGCCACCTGGCCGGCATCATCGACGACCACAGCAGGTTCCTGCCCGGGCACCGGTTCGTCCGCCGCCCGGACGCGGTCCGGTTCGCCGCCGTGCTGCGCGCCGCGGTCCAGCGGCACGGTATCCCCGCCGTGCTATATACCGACCACGGAGGATGCTTCACCGACGCCTCGCTGGCCCGCACCTGCGCGGTGCTGGGCATCAAGCTCGTCCACAGCCAGCCAGGTAAACCGGCCGGCCGGGGGAAGATCGAAAAGGTATTCCAGACTATCCAGCAGCAGTTCCTGGTCGAGGTCACCGGCGACGGGCAGCACCCGGCCCGGCACCCGGTCACCAGCCTGGACGAGCTGAACGAGCTGCTGGACCACTGGGTGCGCGAGGTCTACCACGCCCGGGTCCACTCCGAGACCGGGCAGTCCCCGGCCGGCCGCCACGCCGCCGCCGGGCCGGCCGCGCTGCCGGACCCGGTGCTGCTGCGGCAGGCGTTCGCCTGGAGCGCGGTCCGGCTGGTCCGCAAGACCGCGACCGTCGAGCTGGAGGGCAACGTGTATTCGGTTGACCCGTTTCTCGTCGGCCGGAAGGTAGAGCTGGTCTTCGACCCGTTCGACATGACCGAGCTGGCCGTGTACTGGGCCGGGCGGAAGGTCGGCCGCGCCGTGCCGCAGGTCATCGGCCGGCACGCCCACCCCAAGGCGCCGCCCGACGAGGACCCCGAGCCGGTCACCTACACCGGCATCGACTACCTCGCCCTGATCGCCGACGCCGGCCAGCCGGCCCGCGGCGAACAGCTCCGGCTGGCCAACATCGCCGACGCCGGCGACGGCCCGGGCGCCGGCCTGCAGGACAAGGACAGCCAGGGCCAGGACCAGCAAGGCGAGGGCGAGCAGGAGGCCCGGCGGTGAACGCCGACGCCATCCCCGCCAGCCAGCTGGCCTGCCTGCTCTACGACGCCGCCGACGGCATCTGCGCCGACGTCGCCGCGGTCATGCTGATCGACCGGCACGGCCACTTCCTGCACGACCCCGCGTTCCGCCGCATCATCGCCGCCGGGTCCTCCATCACCACCGGGCAGCCGCTCGCGGTGATCCGGTGGACCGCCGCCATCCATGCCCTGGAGGCCGGGGAGCTGCCCTGCTGCTCCTCGGAGAAGGCCATCTTGCGGCTCGCCGCGAGCCTGGCCGACCCCGGCGTCGCCGTCAACCTCCGGGAGAACCTCGGCAACCTCGATGCCCGCAACATCACCCTGGTCACCGACGCCATCACCGCCGCCAACGGCTGACCGGAACGGAGAACCCGATGATCGAGACCCTGCAATCGCGCTACGGCTTCACCGTCATGCCGTTCACCGCGGCCGTCCCCGTCACCGCCCTGTTCGGCTCGGCCGCGCACAAAGAAGCCGTCGCCCGGCTGCGGTGGCTGATCTCCGCCCGCGGCCTGGGAGTCATCACGGGCGAAGTCGGCTGCGGGAAGACCGCCGCCGTCCGCGCCGCTGTCAGCGGCCTGGACCCATCCCGCCACACCCTGATCTACCTGCCCAATCCGCAGATCGGCGTGCGGGGCATCCACGGCGCCGTGGCCCTCGCGCTGGGCCACACGCCACGCTTCCACCACGCCACCTTGATCCCGCAGGTCGAGGCGGCCCTGGCTGCCGAGTCCGACGAGCGGAACCGGCACGTCATCCTGGCAATCGATGAATCACACCTGATGTCGCACGACCAACTGGAGGCCGTGCGCATGCTGACCAACCATGACCTCGATTCCGGATCGCCGCTGAGCATCCTGCTCATCGGCCAGCCCACCCTGCGCCGCCGGCTGCGCATCGGTGACATGGCCGCCCTCGATCAGCGCGTGGCCCTCCGCTATCACATCCCCGCGCCCGCGCTCACCCCGGCTGAAGCCAGCGGGTATATCCGGGCGCACCTCGAGCACGCCGGCCGGTCCGACACGCTTTTTTCTGACGACGCCGTCCGCGCCATCCACGCCCACGCCCGCGGCCTGCCCCGGGCCATCAACCGGCTGGCCATCACCGCGCTGCTGGCGGCCTGCGCCACCGGCAAGGCCATCGTGGACGAGTCCTCCGCCCGCGCCGCCATCAGCGAGGAAGCCGCCGCCGCGACAGACTGACCACCACGGCGCCACCCTGTCCATCATCAGCCCCGCCCGGCACCAGCCCGGCGGGGCTCTTCACGCCCAGGCGTAGCCACGCTGAACGTCGCCGTCATGGACATTCAGAGCGACGGCGAACAACAGAGGCCCCACAACTCCGCGACTCGGTGGCTGATCCCTACAGGAATCCCACGGACTAAACGGCACACTCCGGTACACTTGTGATACCTGTTAAAGATACGGGAACGGCCGCTAACCAGCGTTTACGCGTGAGCTGGGCAGTTGGGGCTTCTCCAGGTAAGTGCGTTCACGGATGATAGAGCGCATTAGCGGAGGGTCATGTGTGGCGTGAAATGGCTGTCGCGTTGCCTGAAGGCCAGGGAATAGGACCTCCTGAGGTTTCCTGCTAACTGAAGATCTTGTCCATCACCTCGGCGCCCTGGGTGAGCGCGGGGCGGATCTCATGGCGGTAGACCGACTCAGTGGTAGCCGTACGCTCGTGTCCGGCGAGCAGGGCGATGCTTTCCACGGGGACGCCGTTCGCGGACAGGACCGAGACGAAGGTGTGCCGCATCTCCCGCGGCACCCAGTCTTCGCCCAGGCCTGCCTTCCTGGTGATGATGCGGAACGCGCGGATGACGTTGTTCGCGGACAGCGGCGTGCCGGCCCGGGAGGCGAAGACCAGGCCGTGCTCTTGCCACAGTTCGCCAGCCAACAGCCGGTCCCTGTCCTGCTGCTCCATGTGCTGGCGGAGCGCCTTCACGCATCGGTGCGGCAGCGCCAGGGTCCGCCGGGATTTCTCAGTCTTGGTATCGCCGCCATGCCGCTCTGAACGCCAGACGTAGATCGCGTACCGGTCCTCACCTACCCGGGCAGGATCGAACCCAGCAGTGGTAACCGGCTGCCATCCAGCTGAGTCGTCCACCCAGGTCACCACGTGGTCCCACCGGAGGGCACGCGCCTCCTCGGTGCGGATGCCGACGAGCAGGCTCAGCACCACGTAGGCATGCAGCCGCGTACTCTCTGCCGCGGCCAGCAGGGCTTTCGCCTGCTGCAGCGTGAAGCTCTTCGATGGCCTCCCGGTGCGGCCCTGCGGAGCTTTCACCAGGGCCGCGACGTTGCGGCCGACGAGGTCGCCGGCCTCGGCGTGCCGGATCGCCCGCTCCAGCGAGAGCCGGGTGATCTGCAAGGATCGGGTGGAATAGC
>DATIXO010000111.1:0-2294 GCA_035518495.1 Streptosporangiaceae bacterium | reverse complement strand
TGGTGCCTTTCCGGCACCTCCAGCGGCTGACCGATACCGTCGGCGTGGTCGCGCGTGCTGACGGGATCATGCCCCGGCACGGGGACGGCTACCGCGTCGATGACGCTGCCCGCGGCCTGGCGGTAATCTGCCGCGAATCGTCGCCGTCCGCCGAGCTCATCACTCTGGGCCGCCGCTACCTTTACTTCCTTACCCAGGCTCAGGCGGCGGACGGGAAGTTCCGCGGCCAGCTCGGCGGTGACCGCCGGTGGCGCGGCCGACCCGAAGCGCAGGATGCCTGGGGCCGGTCCCTGTGGGCCCTGGGCACCGCCGCGGCGCGGGGCCCCACCGCGGGGATCCGCGAGCAAGCCCGGGCCCGGTTCGACGCGAGCGCCGTGGTGGGTTCCCCGTACCCGCATTCGATGGCGTTCGCGGCCCTGGGAGCCGCCGAGGTACTCGACCGGTGGCCCGGCCATCCCGGCGCACTCTCGCTGCTCGCCATCGTCGGCACCGTCATCGGCGAGCCGGCCGACGAGGCCGCGTGGCCGTGGCCGGCCGCCCGGCTCAGCTATGCGAACGCGGCCATCGCCGAGGCCGTCATCGTGGCCGGCCATAAACTCGGACGCGGTCACCTCCTGCGCAACGGCCTGCGCATGCTCGACTGGCTGCTGGCGGGCGAGACCCGCAACGGCCACCTGTCGGTGGTGCCGGCCGGGGGATGGGGCCGCGGCGAGAGCCGTCCCGCTTTCGACCAGTACCCGGCCGAGGTGGCGGCGCTCGCGGACGCCTGCGCCCGGGCGGCGGCAGTCACCGGCGACAGCACCTGGCTGACCGGCGTGGAAATGAGCGTTACGTGGCTGCTCGGCGACAACGATGCCGGGGTCCCGATGCTCGATGAGCGGACCGGCGGGTGCAGCGACGCCCTCGGCCGTCTCAGCCGCAGCCGCAACCAGGGCGCGGAGGCGACGCTGGCGATGATCTCCGTGCTCCAGCAGGGCCATCGCCTGGCGGTTACAGAGGCCCGCTGATTGAGCATTCGTCCAGATGGTTCATCGTGATCCGGACTCACGGGCAGCGTCGGCGGCTCAGGCGACTGGGCAGCGCCCAGGTAACTGGCGCTGGCTGCCCATGATGCATCCCGCCGCGGATGCAAGAACGGGGGGGCCCGCATGAGCCACCCCCGTTCCGGTCATCCGGTTTAGGTCAGACGGGCCGGACCTCGTCGGCTTGCGGGCCCTTGGCGCCCCGGCTGGCGGTGTACTCGACCCGCTGGTTTTCCTCGAGGCTGCGGTAGCCATCAGCCTGGATGGCGGAGTGGTGGACGAAGACATCGGGAGTGCCGTCGTCGGGGGCGATGAAGCCGTAACCCTTGTCGGAGTTGAACCACTTCACTTTGCCCTGAGCCATTACTTTCTCCTGAGACGATCTTCGGGGCCGCGTGCGCGGGACCCGGGCTGCTGCGATCGCCTGCATTCGGAAGCCAGACTCTGGAATCCACGGCGCCGCGGTCAGAACTTCGCAGGCGCTGTGACACGAACACGAACTTCCACTACAACCAGGACCAGTAAACACCACCGCGCTGGGTGGAAGCGCCACGAACCCGCCCGCAGGCGCGGTCGGCCCGCTGGCAAAACCATGTGGGCCTGCCGCTGACCAGGTCCTTCAGCCGCGCCGCCCTTACCTGCGGCGGCCGCGGAAGCCTCCGGATACGGCGACAGCGCCGAGGCCGGTGGCCTGCGTGGCAGCCAGGGCCGGGCGGGCGGGCCTGGCCACCGGGGCGGTGCGCCTCACGGGGGGCCCGGCGATCGAGCGCAGCAGCGCCGAGCCTGGACCGGCGGCGGCGGCGCGCGGCGTCACGCCCGCCTTGCGCATCAGCGCGCGGACCTCGGCCGCCTGCGCTGCGGTCTGCACGGTGACCACCGTCCCGGCAGCGCCGCCGCGGGCGGTCCGGCCCGAACGGTGAACATAAGCCTTGTGCTCGGCGGGGGGATCGGCGTGGATCACCAGGGCGATGCCGTCTACGTGCAGGCCACGGGCCGCGATGTCGGTCGCGACCATGGCGTGCACCTCGCCGGATCCGAACGCCGCGAGGTTCCGGCTGCGCGCGCCCTGGGCCAGGTCGCCGTGAAGCTCTGCCGCTGGTGTCCCGGCCATGGTCAGCTGCCGGGCGAGCTTGCTCGCTCCGCGCCGGGTCCTGGTGAAGATCAGCGCCCGGCCTTCACCGCTGGCCAGGGCCGCGACAACGGCCGTCCGCTCCGATGGCGGGACGGTGAGCAGATAGTGGGCGATCTGAGCCGGCGGGCCGGCGGCATCCA
>DATIXO010000110.1:0-2099 GCA_035518495.1 Streptosporangiaceae bacterium | reverse complement strand
GATGATCAACAGCGCCGCGCTGAACGCGATGGCGACGCAGTAGCCCGCCCGCCGCGCGCCCGCCGAGGGACGGCGGGCCCGATCCCCCAGTCCCATCGTGGCCTCCCGTCGGATCTGTAACCTGCTACGACGGTAAGCCTGACGCCAGGTCCCGGGCAGGGACCAATGTCTCCATCCCCCCGCGGATGGTCCCGCCATCCACCGGGGCGGCCCCGCATCCGGCGCCAATCCCTGGCTGAGCGTCTGACTCGCGGTGCCCCGCCGCTCTGTGACTGACCGCGGGCGACCCACGGGGCCGTGGGACCTTGGGCCCTATGTCCCGGGGCGCCTCAATGGGACCGTGAAGGGGTGATTACGTGCCGCCGGAAGGGCCGATGCCTTGGGGTCGGGACTGGGCCTGGCCGGTTGCGAGGGAGCCCGGCGCGATGAGACACACTGTCGGGGCTATCGTTCTTGGGCTGAGTGCCTGTGGGTATCCGCTGACCCAGCTCGCCGTCCGCCGCTGGGGGGTGCGCGGGGTCGCCGTGGCGGAGTCGGTCTGCGCGGGGCTTGCCATCCGAGATGCTTCGATGGTGGCCAGTGGCGTCCCAGATCGGGGCTTTTAGGCAGGCGCAGTCTGAGATGAGCCCGGCACCGGCTGTCATCGCCCGGTCGGACGGGTGGCATCGGGGCGTGCCCGGATGTGCCCGGCGGCAGCCGCGATGGCGATGGAGATGATCCGCACCCCGGGCGGGCAGATGCCGGCGTACGTGGCCGCCCCGACGGCTGCCGGGCCGTGGCCGGGCGTGGTGGTCATTCACGATTTCGGCGGGATGAGCCGCGACTTGCGCAACCAAGCCGACTGGCTGGCGCGCGAGGGATACCTGGCCGCGGCGCCCGACTTGTACTACTGGGGCAGCCGCTTGCGCTGCCTGTGGGCCATCATGCGCGAGATCGCGGCCGGCCAAGGCCGCACGTTCGACGACATCGACAGCGTCCGGCGCTGGCTGGCGCGCCAAGCCCAGTGCAGCGGCAAGATCGGCGTGATCGGGTTTTGCATGGGCGGGGCCTACGCGGTGGCGCTGGCCCCCGGCCACGGCTACGCGGCCGCCAGCGTCAACTACGGCGGCTGCCCCAAAGACGCCGAGCAGGCCCTGGCCGGCGCCTGCCCGATCGTGGGCAGCTACGGCGGCAAGGACCGCTCGCGGATGGGCCGCAGCGCCGCACCCCGGCTGGAGCAGGCGCTCACCGCGCTCGGCGTCGACCATGACGTCAAGGTGTATCCGGGCGCGGGACACGGGTTCCTGAACGACCCCGACCCGGCGGACGCGACACTGCTGCTGATCTTCCTGGCCAAGATCTCCGGCACCCGCTACCACGAGCCCTCCGCCCACGACGCACGCCGCCGCATCGCCGCCTTCTTCGGCAAGCACCTGAAGAACTGACAGGAAAATGCCACCGCCCAGGCGGGCGGCTGCCACCCAGCGCCGATCACGGCCAGCGGCATGCCCCGGATCCGCTATCTGTCCAGGCAAGGTGCCCAGCATGCGGGGCGTTCAGATGACATCGGGCTGGGCGGCCGGTAGCGTCCGTTCGTGAACCTCGAGGTCCTGTCCGGTGATCTCGGCCCATGCGGCCTCACCCTCACTGCGTCGCCACTTGATGGCGACGCACCGCGGACGGAGCCGCCGATTACCTTGACGGCAGCGACGCACCTACGCAGAAGTCGTTGAGCGACGCCGACTTTGCGATACCGATCCAGCGACTGCAAATCGGTGATTGCCGAGCCAGCAGCGGGACCCAGGTCTCTTGGCGGAAACGCTCGCCAGGGGCCGAAAGGGCACGTCCACAAGCCCTGCACCACCGCCATAACTGGAGAATCTGCACGCGGACAAGCTCGCGACTCACGCTGCAGGTGAGGCAAAATATTCGGCGTTATGCGCGAGACGTCACCATTCAGCCACGGGCTGTTCGTAACAGCTACGTCATCCCTGGTAAGGTCGCTGCCTGCTGAGCTGAGCGGTGGTGGCCGCCGCGCCGTCGGCCGATTCCCTGGCGGCGGTGACGGCCCCGGACTGGCAGGCGGGACGGCGGCAGGACGGCAAGCCGGAACGCCGGGG
>DATIXO010000109.1:0-11850 GCA_035518495.1 Streptosporangiaceae bacterium | reverse complement strand
CCCACGCCGGGAACCACGCGCTTGTGCTGCCGCTGTGAGCGCGCAGCTTGCCGGGGGTACCGGCTGGTTGCCACCGGATGCGGGCGCGCACGACGATGACTGACATGGCAAGGGTGTACCGCCGCCCGGTGGGCGTGATGCGGCACAGCGTCAAGCCACAGCTGGCCAGCTGGGAGCGGGCAGCCCATCCCACCCAGGTGAAGCTGGGCCGCTTCCTGGCGCAGGTGGACGCCATCGCCGGGCCGGTGCTGGCGAGCGCGAGCGGCCGGGTTGCCGCCGAGCTGATCGTCGGGTTCAGCGATGGCGTGCCACTGACCGGTGGCGGCCATGACCTGGGCAACTACCTGTTCCCGGTCGCTCAGCGGCTGGGCCCGCAGCGGGTCGCGGCCATCTTCGGCCGCAAGATCCACGGGCCGTCGTCACTCGCGGTCGGGCCCGCCCAGCCGGACACCGCCCAGGCCACCCCGCAGTTCTCGGCCCGGATGACCGGGTCCTGTGAGCGCAGGCAGTGGAAACAACGGCTCCACGACCTGCTCGCGGCGCGGGCGGCCACCATCGATCCGGGCCCGGCCGGGCTGACCATCGCGCTGACGACCGGGCCGGGCCGCAACTGGGCCAGCCTCTGCAAGCCGCTCATCGATGCCTTCGGCCCGGTGCTGGGCGAAGACCCCACCCGGCCGTTCCACCCCCACGATGACCGCATCGTCAGCCTCGGCCTGCATCACACCATCGGCGCCGGCATCGCCCACGACGTGATCATCGACGCCTGGTGGACCCGCCTGTAGCCCAGCCCCGCCGCCTCTGGCCGCGCACGCCATCACAAGGCCGGTCCTGCCGATGACAGTGCGTCCCAAGCTTGCCCCTCAAAATCATCGGTCCTACGACGGGCCTTCCTCCAAGACATCGGCAAGAAGAGCCTGGCAAGAGATGTCTATGTGGATCCGTTCGTCGGTGGTTCTGGCCCGGATGCGTACCGACTTTCCTGCCATGAACACCCGCTCGACCGTCAAGCCAGCCAGTTGCGGGAACAGGATGCTGAGGACCTTAAGATCGTACGCCCGACATGATCACAAAAGTGACGGTCAAGACACCACGCGGCAGGCCGCTCTCGCAACGTCACGGAAGTGGCCAGAGCCACTTTTCATGGCCACGGATAGGCGGTGCGCCGCCTCCGTCCAGCGCGCATATAGCCGATGGCAGTGAATCTTTTGAGCCATGGTGATGCCACGCGCGTGAATCAGGTGGAGGGTGCGGGGACTTGAACATCTAGATGCGTGCCGCCGGGGGGCTTATTCGCACATAGCAAGGTCGCGCTCGCGCGTTCGCATAGCTGATCTTCGATGTGCAGGCGTTGGTACGCGGACGGCGAGAATGGCAAGGTGAGGACTTCCCGTACGGCTCCTGTGGCGTCAGGCGGGACCGTCCATCCGACCAAGCTCTGGCAGGCCGAAGGTTTGTAGGAACACGGGTCTGCGGTACATGAGAAGCTGTTGAGCGGAGCCTTAGTTGCTTTACAGATTTTACCAATGCTGACTGTGCGTGGAAGTGCTGTGACGGTAATATCGACGCGATCAGGGGCCGGCACCTTTGCCGATGCTACAGAGAGTGAGAGCAATGCGGAGCCGTTTTGGGCAACCGTTACTCTACCTTCAAGCTGAGCAAATGGTGCAGACTGGCTGGCACTCTCGAGTCGTAGAGCGGCATACGCGGCTATGGTTAGGAACAGAACGCTCGCCAGGGCAAGGTAGAGCTGGAGGTTGAAGTATTTCGCACTCCACGATCTCCATATCTCCAATGCATCGAGCAGTCTGACCTTTCGGAGAAATGCCTCGAGCAATATGCCCCTTCGGAACACGATAACAAAGGATGAGGCAACCGCCAGAACACCGAATATAATACTTGCTACCACCTGCGAGAAAGAAGTGACGAATGGTATGTGAATAAAAGCTGGCAGGAGCGTCACCATAGCGAACAGGAACAGCAGGCTAGCTACGGCAAAACGATTTGTAGGCCAGTCAAGCCTGCCATGTGTGGCGGTCCCCTTAAATATGCTTAGTATTGCTGTGATTATGCTAAAAAGAAAAGCTAGCGCGACTATTCCGATGAAAGGTTCTTCGTTGCGCAGTATGGAAGCAAGCTCGCTTGACTTTATGCCGATGAAGCTGAGCACTGCGGCGAAGCCCGCGATGAGGAATCCGAGGAGGTTTTGCGCCGTCTCGACGACGCCCCTCGTACCTGCAGCAGGCTTGTCCACGTTAGCCCCAGGCATCCGCGTCTATGTCCCCGGTGAGATTCTGGCCCCGCGACATGAAATCACACACATTGCCCATCTTTTACTTTCACCCCAAGGGTGATGTCGCCGGTAGTACCTTAGCATTGGGCATGCCCGTCAGGCTAGATTCATATCCGTTGAGGGCATCTGCGCTGAGAGCAGTCATTACTGCGCGCTGCGCGTGGTGGCAGAAACCGATGGAAGTGTCGATGACTGGAGGGCGACGGCGTTCCTGCGAGGATGCTGCGGGCTTGCGCGGTCAGGAACTGGACCCTGGGCCCTTTGATAACCCAGGATCGAGCGAGTCGCTGGAGACATCCGTGAACGTCCGGATCTAGCCGCGATCGGTGTCATGTGGCTTGCCTGCTGCGTTGCCGGCGGGCACTGGCTCCTGAGCGGTTGTCACCGGGCCGGCCAGTTACTGTGGCCGCTATGCCGCAGCTGGCCAGGCCGACCGCGCTGGTCCGTGACTCGTTCGTCGAGGCCGCCCGTGACCTTCGTGCTGAGGGCTGGCTGCCGCGGTTCCCGGTGGAGAAGGTGGCAGCGGACTTCGACGGCTATGTCCGGCGGGTCCTTGCTGACAAGCTTGGCTGGGGCGTTCCGGTGACCACGCTGTGGTACGTCGATGGCACCACCTACCTGGGCACGGTCATCGTCCGTCACCAGCTGACCCGCGAGCTGACCCGCCGTGGCGGGCACATCGGATACCACGTCGCTCCCCGGCACCGCCGCCAGGGGCACGCCACCGCCATGCTGGCAGCGGCGCTGGCCTGCTGCCGTGACCCCCTCGGCCTTGCCCGCGTCCTGATCACCTGCGCCGAGCCGAACACCGCGTCCAGACGGGTCATCGAAGCCAACGGTGGGATGCTGGAGAACATCCTCGACGGCGAGTGCCGCTACTGGGTCGATCTCGCCGAAACCCGCCCCGGCCGCGGCCGTGCGGCGCAGACGCTGAGGAGGGAGGCCGCCTTGGCTGAGTCCGGCGTGGCACCTGCTGTCCGTGGTTACCACCACTTCGCGCCGACCGTCTCCGATGTAGAGGCCAGTGCGCAATGGTATGAGCGGGTCTTCAGGATGACCCGGGTGCCGGTTGCGTTTCCCCATCATGGCGCGGAGCAGGGCGGCTACGCCGTTGTCCTGATGGAGCCGCGTTCGGGCATCGTCCTCGGGCTCCATCACCACGACGGCAACCCTGGCCAGCCCTTCGATGAGCGGCGCACCGGCCTGGACCATATGTCGTTCGCAGTCACTGGCCGGGCCGATCTCGACACGTGGGCTAACTGGCTCGACAGCCTCGGCGTCGAGAACTCCGGTGTGGTCGACACCAGCGATCCGGTGCCATACTCGGTGGTCGTCTTCCGCGATCCCGACAACATCCAGCTCGAGCTCATCTACATGGCCGGCTGACACGGGGACCACCAGCACGATCAGGCCGGCCGAGCGGACGTTCCGCACTCACGTGCCGCTCCCCGGGCGTTGCCCCGGCCGGCGCTGGCTAAGGGCAGGGCTGGGCCTGCGCCGGCCCAGACTGCCGGTAAGACATCAGGAGCCGGTAAGACATCAGGAGCCGCGAGGCGTCTCACCGCGGACCTGACCCGGGCTCTGGCCAGGTGTTCCGCTGGCCGGGTGGCCGTGGTGCTGGTTCCATTCCCCGGCCAGGATCGCCATGTCGTGGGCGTCGACCCATGCGCCGTCGAACAGCAGCACCTGCCGCTTGGTCCCCTCCAGGACGAAGCCGACTTTCTCGTAGACGTGGCGCGCCCGCGGGTTGAAGTCGTAGACCTGCAGCTCGACCCGGTTCAGCCCCTGCTCCTCGAAGGCGTGCCGGAGGGTGAGCCGGGTGGCCTCGGTGCCCAGCCCGCGGTCGCGGGCACCGGAGATCCAGATGCGGAAGTTGCACCAGCGGCTGTGGGGATCGAGATCGTTCAGCACCGACTCACCGGCAACGTTCCCGGTGGAGTTGTCGATGACGACCCACACGATGCGGTCATCAGCGGTGGACCAGCGGTCATAGATCTCCTCCAGCTGCTCCACCGTCCACCCGGGCTGGCCGGGCCCGCTGCTGGTGCGGCTGGCGCCGGTGAGGCGGGACACCTCCCGATCGCCGAGGTAGCTGTGCAGCACCGCGGCGTCGCTCCGGCGCGCGGGGCGGAGCGTGACGAGATCACCGGTGAGGGTGGCCTTCCGCGTGAAGTCAGGGCTCATCGGGCGGTCCTCGGGCCCGGCAGGCGCGGCGCACATCATGACCCCAGCCTGCCCTCTCCCCGGGCAGATGCAGGCGGTGCCTGCCCACTATCTGCTGACCCGCTCTACCGCCGGCGGTGCCCGGGCTCCATCACAGCGTGCCGGATGGAGCCCGGCGTACCTGCCGCGGTGCGGGCGAGCTCACAGCTGCGCGAGATCGCTCTCCAGGGCGGCGAGGTCGAAGCCTTCCGGCGACTTTCCGGAGGTCCCGATGAAGTCCGCGGTCACGATGGCGTAGGACTCGTCCGCATAGGCGTCGTAAAAGCCCCAGCTCATCGACTTCAGGCTGCCCCAGGTCACGATCCACAGCTGGTCGGCGTCGTAGCCGACCGCCGGGATGCAGTGCCCGTTCTGCGGGTTGGGCGCGGCGTCCCCGACCGGGCCGCCCGGCGGCACCACCCACGGGACGGCCAGCATGTCGCCGTGGACCGCGAAGTCCGGGAGCGCGACGCCGAGGTAGATTCCGCCCAGCAGGTCGATCGCGCTCTGTGCCTGCGAATGGTTCTGCAGCTCGATGCTGGCAAAGGCCGTCACCCTGTGCTGGTCCACCCCGGTCCTGCGCCAGTACTTCAGGACGCTCAGCATGTTGCAGCCGGTGTCGGGAGGCGGCGGCGTGCCCACGAAGTGCTCGTAGAACTTCAGGACGGTTTCGTCGGGCACGGTCACTTCGGTGGTGGCGCTGGCGGTCCAGTTCTGGATCATGTGGCCAGCCGCCGCGCACGTGCAGTCGCCATACTGGTCGTTGTAGTACATCGGCCAGGTGGGGACCTTCTGGTAATACGTGACCGATTCAGGCGGCGGTGGCAATGCGGCCGTCAGATAGTTGCCGAAGCGCAGTGTCCGGTGATCGACGACCGGCGGGTGCTTGCCGAGCTTGTAGGTTCCGGGCATGGTGTTCCCCCCTTGTCAGGTCATGCTGGCGATAACGGCCCAGGTGGCAATGGCCGAGCCGACGGTTGTCCAGTAGCCGTGGTCCCGGTGGATCCGGCTGGCCAGCGGGCCTGCGTTCCGGGGTCGCTGATGCGATCAACTACCGGATCGCTCATCATGAATCCCCCGCCCCCGTCGAACTCGCCCAGCGAACCAGGCAATTCGCCACACTAGTAGCTGCCTACCCGGGCGGCAAGACATTTCCCCGGGCCGGGACGCCGCACCGCATTTTCCGCCAGCTGATAAACCGGGCTACAGCCAGCGCGCCAAATGTGAGCAGCAACATTGGTTTCATGCGCCGTAATGCGCAACCCCGTCACCGCACGCCAGCTCCGCACCTGCGGACGCCCGGCCCCCGGGAGCCCGCCCGGGCCCGGCCCAGCCGGGCGCCCACCGCGCCGTGCGCGCCCCGTGGGCGCCGGGCCGGGGACAATGGCAGCAGGAGGTGAACGTGCGCATCGGCATCCTGGGCCCGCTGGAGGTGCGGGACGACGCCGGCGAGGCTGTGCCCATCGGCGGCGCCCGGCTGCGCGTCCTGCTGATCCGGCTGGCCCTCGACGCCGGGCGGGTGGTGACGGCCGACCGGCTGGCCGGGGACATGTGGCCCGACGGCGGCCCCGCCGACCCCGCCAACGCGCTGCAGGCGCTGGTGTCCCGGCTGCGCGGCGCGGCCGGGCCGGGCCTGGTCGAGCACGGCCCGGGCGGTTACCGGCTGGCGGTGGATCCCGGTGACGTGGACGCCAGCGCCTTCGAGCACCTGGTGGCCGGTGGCCGCGCCCTCGCCGCGGACGGCGACCTGGCCCGCGCCGCGGCCGCGCTCCGGCGGGCGCTGGGCCTGTGGCGCGGCCCGGCGCTGGCCGACGCCGACGGCGCACCGTTCGCCGCCGGGCCGGCCGGGCGGCTGGAGGAGCTCCGGCTGACAGCGACCGAGGACCGGATCGAGGCGGACCTGGCCCTCGGCCGCGGCGCGGAGCTGGTGCCGGAGGCCGAGGAGCTCGCCGCCGCCTACCCGCTGCGGGAACGGCTGCGCGGCCAGCTCATGCGCGCGCTGTACGCGGCCGGCCGGCAGGCCGATGCCCTGGCCGTGTACGAGGACACCAGGAAAATCCTGGCCGGCCAGCTCGGCGTCGACCCCTCCCCCGCGCTGTCGGCCGTGCACCTGGCCATCCTGCGCGGCGAGCTGGCACCGGCAAGCCAGGCCGCCCCGCCCGCCACCACGGATGCGCAACGGCTGCCGCCCCCCACCCCCCGTCCCGGCGCCGGGCAGCCGCGCGCGACGAACCTGCCGGCCCAGCTGACCAGCTTTGTCGGCCGGGAGGACGAGCTGGCGGTGCTCGGCGGGCTGCTGGAGGAGTCACGGCTGGTCACGCTCACCGGGCCGGGCGGGGCCGGGAAGACCCGGCTGGCGGTCGAGGCATCGGCGGCGCTGGTGGCCGAGCTGCCGGACGGGGTGTGGTTCGTGCCGCTGGCCCCGGTCCGGGACGCGCTGGACGTCCCCCAGGCGGTGCTGGTGGCCATCGGCCTGCACGAGGCCATCTGGACCGCGGACCCGGTGGCCGCCGCCGCGCTGCCGCCGCTGGACCGGCTCGCCGACGCGCTCACCAGCCGCAAGCTGGTGCTGGTGCTGGACAACTGCGAGCACCTGCTCGACGCGGTGGCCGCCCTGGCGGGCCGGCTGCTCTCCGACGCGCCCGGCGTGCGGATCCTCGCCACCAGCCGCGAGCCGCTCGGCATCACCGGCGAGATGCTGCACCCGGTGCCCTCGCTGCCGCTGCCGCCGGAGGACACGGCCGCGGCGGAGGCGGCCGGGTACGCGGCGGTCCGGCTGTTCACCGACCGCGGCGCCGCGGTCCGCCCGGGCTTCGCGGTGGACGCGGCCAGCGCCGGGCCGGTGGTGCGGATCTGCCGGGCGCTGGACGGGATCCCGCTGGCGATCGAGCTGGCCGCGGCGCGGCTGCGCGCGCTCACCCCCGCGCAGGTCGCGGACCGGCTCGGGGACCGGTTCCGGCTGCTGTCGGCCGGCAGCCGCACCGCGCTGCCGCGGCAGCAGACGCTGCGCGCCACCGTGGACTGGAGCTGGGACCTGCTCGGCGAGGCCGAGCGCACGGTCCTGCGCCGCCTGTCGGTGTTCAGCGGCGGCGCGGCGCCCGACAGCGCCGAATACGTGTGCGCACCCGGCGGCGACCCGGGCACCACCATCGACGTGATCGCGTCGCTGGTGGAAAAGTCGCTGGTCACCGCCACCGGCGACACCGACGTCCGGTACCGGCTGCTGGAGACCGTCCGCGCCTACGGCGCGGAGCGGCTGGCCGAGGCCGGTGACGAGGACCGCACCCGGGCGGCGCACGCCGGGTACTTCCTCGGGCTCGCCGAGCGCGCCGAGCCGCAGCTGCGCTCGCACGACCAGGTGCGCTGGCTGAACCGGCTGGCCGTGGAGCACGGCAACTGCGCGGCCGCGATCCGGTACGCGGTCGGCACCGGTGACACGGCGGCGGCGCTGCGCTTCGTCGGCGCGCTGGCCTGGTTCTGGATCATGCGCGACTACGACGCCGAGGCGGCCGAGTGGGCGGCCGCCGCGGTGGAGCTCGCGGGCGGCTCAGCGCCGCCCGGCCTGGCCGATGAGTATGCCATCTGCCAGTTCCTGTCCGTGGTCGGCGCGGCCACCACCGGCGAGCCGGGCATCGGGCTGCGCGAGGCCCTGCAGCAGGTGGCGCCGCTGCTGGCCGACGGCCCGAAACACCCGCTGATGGCCGTCGCCGCGCCGCTGCTCGCCTACTTCACCGGCGACCGGGACGCGGCCCGCCGCGGCCTGGAGGCCATCGCGCAGCACCCGGACCCCTGGGTGCGGGCCGGGCAGCGGGCGGCCCTGGGTCATGTGGCGATCCACGCCGGGAACATCGACGAGGCGGCGGCCGAGCTGGCCGCCGGGTACGCCGGCTTCCAGGCCGTCGGCGACCGCTGGGGGATGATCGTGTGCCTGGGCGGGCAGGCCGAGGTCGCGATGGCCCGCGGCGACTATCCCGAGGCCGTGCGCGTGCTGGAGGAAGGGCGCGGGTACGCGGCCGAGGGCCTGTCCGGGAACTGGGCCGAGATGATGCTCATGCCGCTGGGCAAGGCGCGTGCCGGGCTCGGTGACCTCGACGGCGGGCGCAGCGACCTGGAACGCGGCGTGCACATCGCGGGGCGGATCGGCGCGCATGACGACGAGGTGTCCGGCTATCTGGGCCTGAGCGATCTGGCCCGGCGTGACGGCGACCTGGCGCGGGCGCGCCGCCTGCTCGGCAGCGCGCTGGAGGTCGTGGAGCCACGGGCGCGGCAGCCGGTCATGGGCCCGGTGACCGCGCGGACGTTCGGCAAGCTCGGCTGCCTCGCCGAGCAGGAGGGTGACCTGGCGGCGGCCGCGGGCTGGCACGCCAAGGCGATCGGGGCCGCCGCCGCGACCGAGGCGGCCTTCCTGCCCAACAACCCCATGCTCGCCGAGGTGACCGAGGGGGTCGCCGCGCTGGCCGCCGCGCGGGGCGAGCACGCCAGGGCCGCCGAGCTGCTGGGCCTCGCCGACGCGCTGCAGGGCTTCCGCAACGCCGCGAGCCTGGAGGTCGCGCGCGCCTCGGCCGCGGCGGCCGCGGCGATCGGGGAGCAGGCGTACACGGCGGCCTACGCCCGTGGGCAGCGCCTGACCAGGGAAGACGCGCTCACACTGGTGCCCTGACGCTCAGACCTGGCGCCCTGACCTCAGACCCGGCGGCTGTACATGCGCATCGCGGCCGGGAAGGCCACGGCCACGATCCCGGCCGCCCACGCCAGGGTGTACAGCACCGAGGTGGTGGCCGGGGCGCCGCCCACGGTGAGCGCCCGCACCGCGTCGGCGAGGTGGGTCACCGGGTTCACCTTCACCCACGCCTGCAGCCAGCCCGGCATCGTGCTGGTGTTCGCCAGCAGCACGCTGCTGCCGAACGTCAGCGGCAGCATGGCCAGGAACGAGATGCCCTGCACGGTCTCCGGGGTCGACACCACCAGCCCGATGATGATCGGGACCCAGCAGACCGCCTCGTAGAACACGTAGGCCAGGGCGAACGCGGCGAGGATCGAGGCCAGCCCGGTGTGGAAGCGGAAGCCGAGCAGCGAGCCGAACGCGGTCAGCACCGCCATCACCACGCAGAACCGGACCGTTTCCCCGAGCGCCGCGCCGATCAGCGGCGCCGGACGCGCGATCGGCAGGCTGCGCAGCCGGTCGAACACGCCCTTGTGGATGTCCTGGCACAGCGCGCTGCCGAGCCCCACGGTGGCGAACATGGCCATCTGCGCCACCAGCCCGGGCAGCAGCTGCTCCAGGTAGGCGTGCGTGCTGCCGGCCACCGCGGCGCCGAACACGTACAGGAACAGCAGCAGGAACACGATGGGCATCAGCGTGACGTCCATCAGCTTCTCCGGCGAATGCCGGAGCTGGGTCACGTTGCGCCAGGCAAGCGTGAGCGCGTTCTGCATGCCCTGCCGGAAGCCGATACGGCGCCGGAGGACAGCGGCCGGCTCGCGTGCGGTGGTGCCCGCCGCTGGCAGCGTGATCATGCCGCCCTCCCCTCATCGCCGGGCCGCCCGCCGTCGCTGTCCTCGGCGCGGTGGCCGGTCAGGGTCAGGAACACCTCGTCCAGGCTGGGCAGCCGGAGCGCCAGCTCCGCCGCCACGATCCCGGCCTGGTCCAGCCACCGCACCACGGCCGGCAGCACCGCCGGGTCGCTGGCGGGCGCGGTGACCAGCCCGCTGTCCGGCCGTACCTCGGGCCGGGCGCCGGTCAGCTCCGCCACGGCCTGCGCCACCTGCCCGGCCTGCGCGGGGTCGGCGGCCCGCACGACCAGCGTCCGGCCGCCGGTCTTCGCCTTCAGCTCCGCGGGCGTGCCGTCGGCCACGACCAGGCCCCGGTCCACCACCGCCACCCGGTCGGCGAGCTCGTCGGCCTCGTCCAGGTACTGGGTGGTGAGCAGGACGGTCGCGCCGGCCGCGACGACCCGCCGGATCGTCTCCCACACCTGCAGGCGCGCGCGGGGGTCCAGCCCGGTGGTCGGCTCGTCGAGGAACATGACCTCGGGCTCGCCGATCAGGCTGGCCGCGAGGTCGAGCCGACGGCGCATGCCGCCGGAGTAGGTCCGCACCGCCCGCCCGGCGGCCTCGGTCAGCTCGAACTGCCCCAACAGCTCACCGGCCTGGCGCCGGGCCCGGGCCCGGCTGTGGCCGAGCAGCCGGGCGATCATGATCAGGTTCTCGGTGCCGGTCAGCTCGTCGTCCACCGAGGCGTACTGGCCGGTCAGCGCGATGAGCTGGCGCACCTGGACCGCGTCGGCGACGACGTCGTAGCCGCAGATCCGGGCGTGCCCGGCGTCGGGCTTCAGCAGCGTGGCCAGCACCCGCACCGCGGTGGTCTTGCCCGCGCCGTTCGGGCCGAGCAGCGCGAGCACGCTGCCGCGCTCGGCCGCGATGTCCACCCCGGCCAGGGCCTGGGTGCTGCCGAAGCGCTTGGCGAGCCCCTCGGTCTCGATCACGTATGTCATCCGTGCCTCACCGTTCGTTGGTCATCCGCACGATCCACGATCGCGCACGGCGCTGACAGGGCACGGCCAGCGCGCTGACAGCCGGGCGCCAGCGCTGACAGCCCGCTGATGACGGGGCCGGCCGGGGCGGGCGGCCGGGGCGGGCGCACGTGCGCCTCGCGGGTGCCGGCCGGCTGGCTGGCGCGCCGGATGTCTCATTCAGAGACCTGAGCCGTTCGGCAAGCACGGCAGCATGCTTGGCATATGGCTCTTCGGGCGCCGGTGGGTGACACCCATCACCACGTCGTGTGCCGCCGGTGCGGCCGCACCGAGGATGTCGGCTGCGCGATCGGGGCCGAGCCCCGCCTGGCCCCGGTCGAGAAGCTGGGTTTCGTGGTGGACGCGGCCGAGGTGGTGTTCTGGGGACTGTGCCCGGCCTGCAAGGCAGCTGACGGCACGTCACGGGCGTCGGCGCCTTCGGCCACTGCCACCTGACCGGCGACGTCAGCCGGTGTAGGCGTGCTGGTCGAAGCTGAGCCCGCCCCTGTCCTGGACCGGCAGCCGCTGGCCGGACGTATAGACCGGCGCGCGCCGCAGGTACTGGGTGAACCCGTCCGCGCGGAAGCTCATGCTGAACAGATCGCCGGCCACCACCCAGCCGAACGAGCCGTGCTCGTCGGGCCCGGACCGCTCGATCGAGCCGATGGCCAGCTGGAAACTCCACCCCTGCAGGTCGATGTCGGTGACCAGATCCCACGCCTGGTGAAAGACCAAGGTGGCCGGGCTGACCCAGAAACTGAGCCGGCCCCCCGGCACCGGGCACGGCCCCCACTCCACGATGTAGTCGATGTCCAGCAGCACGCTGCCGGGATGATCCGCCGC
>DATIXO010000108.1:0-4126 GCA_035518495.1 Streptosporangiaceae bacterium | reverse complement strand
TCAGCCGAGTGGGGCTCGCAGACCCTCCAGGAACTGCTGTGGTGGGCCGCCGTCGCACTGGCGCTGCGCTCAGTGTTCGAGCCAGTGATGGTCGCCTATTATCTGTGGCCTGTGCTGGCGGTGGCGCTCATCACGGCATCGAGGAACTGGCCAGGCCTCGTCGCGACCTCTGTCGCCGCTGCGACGCTCACCTTCGTCTCACAGGTCCCCTGGCGAGGCCCTTGGAGCTGGTGGACGCCGATGGTCGCGGGGCTGGGCCTGACCCTCTTCCTCTCACGCGTCCCGCTAACCGCAAGAGCGCTGCAAGCACGATAACGGCCGTTCCCCGGCGGCGAGTAACCACCTCGCGCGTGGCCCTCCTCGACCCGCGCCCGCACCACCGCCTCGGCAGCGAGCCCGCCCGCTGCCAGCCAGCGCGTCTGGGTCAGGCCTGTTCACGGCCTTGCGTACCGGACCTGGGGAGCTTCCCGCGCGGCGACTGGGTGCGGGGGACCCGGGAGGCCTGCCGCAGCGTTGCCCGCCGGATCTCGACTACGGTGACCCGCGCGGCAGCGCCGTGCTGCGCCAGGTACTCGCCGCGTACCTGCGGCGCGTGCGCGCCGCCGCCGCCGAGCCTGACCGCATCGTCGTCTGTACCGGATTCGCCCAGGGGCTCAACCTCGTGCTCCGGGCGCTCACGCGTGGTGCTCGCGGCGAAGCCGCGTCACGCGCTGGTGGACTGGGCGGCCCGCAACGACGGGGTTCGTGATCGAAGACGACTAGGATCCCGAGTTCGCTACGACCGCGAGCCGGTCGGCGTGCTGCAAGGGCTTGCGCCGGACCGCGTCGCCGCCATCGGCACGCGCGCGCCCGGGGTCTGGCTGACCGGGCTGGCCGCCGGGTTCCACGCCGTGGCGCATCTGCCGGGGTCGGCCAACGAGGAGGCGGTCGTCGCGGCGGCGCGCCAGCGTTCGGTCGGCCTGTATGGGATGGGCCCGCAGCGGTCCACCTCCGTGGCCGCCCCGCCGCAGCTCGTGCTCGGCTTCGGGAACGTCGGCGAGCGTGCGGTCGAGGCCGGCATCACCGCGGTCGCGGACCTGCTGCGCTGAACGGACGACCGGGCCCGGGCCCGTGGCCGCGCGTCGCCGCCGGTGCCGCCCGCCGTCTCCCGGCGGATCAGCCGGCCCGCTGGTAGCGGACCAGCCGGCCTGCCGGCGGATCAGCCGGCCTGCCGGTAGCGGTCCAGGATGGCGGTACGCAGGGCCGCCTGCGTCGTGCCGAGCGCCGACAGGATGGGCGGCACCGCCCCCGCGTCCATGCCGACCAGGGCGAGCGTGAGGTGCTCGGCGCCGATGTAGCCGTCGTGCCGCGCCACGGCCTCGCGGAGGGAGAGCTCCAGGCTCTTCTTGGCGTGCGGGGTGAATGGGATGTGCCCGGTCGGCCGGGCCGGGTGCGCGCCGGCGGCGGCGTCCCGGCCGCCGCCGTGGGAGCGGCGCAGCAGGGCCAGCGGGCCCCTCGCCACCGCAGGCCCCCGGCAGGTGCCGGAACGGCCCCGGGTGAGAGCGTCCGGCCCGAACGCCGCCTCGATCTGGGCCTGCACGGCGTCGATATCGATCCCGATGGAGGCCAGCGCGTCACGGTCCAGCGCGCTGAACAGCCCGGCCGCCTGCCCGAGCCCGGCGCGGCGGACGATCTCGGCCTCCACGCGTTCCGGGGTGACGCCCAGCCCGCGCAGGGCGGCGGCCGCCGGCTCGCCAGTGGAGACGGCGGCGAGCAGGAGATGCTCACAGCCGATATAGCCGTGTCCCAGCCGGCGGGCGTGCTCCTGGGCCTGGACCACGACGGCACGGGCGCTGGCGGTGAAGCGCTCGAACATCAGCGCCTCCCGGCCTGGCGGCGGTACGAGCGGCGCGCCGTGTGCCGGGTGACACCGGGCCGACCTGTGATAAGGGTCTCGTTCATGCGCGTCAGCTTATGCTGACAAAGCTGGACGTGTCAACATATGCTGACGGTGGCCTGGGCGGCCGGCCGCGGCAGCGGCGGAAGGGAGCGGCCGGGGCCGGTCCGGTGGCGGGCGAGGTGGGGCGGAGTCCGGGCCGGCTTCTGCTTGTAGACAAAGGCGCGGCGCAGGCGGGTGTACGGCTCGCGCGGGTCGTAGAAATGCCGGTTCATGATGGCGAGCTCCGCCTGCCGGTAGGCGTCGAGCGGCTGCACCATGGCGGCCGGGGTCAGCCGCTGTGCCTTCACCGCCACCCGCCGCGGGTAGTCCGGGTGGTGGGCGAGCTGCTTGGCCAGGTCGGCCACCTGTGCGCGGAATGCGTCCGCGTCGCCCTCGATCACCCGGTCGACCATGCAACACCGCAGCGCCGACGCGGGACTGACCGGCAGGCACGCGTCGGTGAGCCGGGCCGCCTGCTCCGCGCCGACCCGGCGGGGCAGGGTGTAGGTCCAGTACTCCGAGCCGTGCAGGCCCATCAGGCGGTAGTGCGGGTTGAGGACCGTACCCGCGCGGCACCAGACCTCGTCGGCCGCGAGCGCGAGCATCAGCCCCCCGGCTGCGGCGTTGCCCGCGAGGGCGGCCACGGTGAGCTGGCCGGTGGTGGTCAGGATCGCCTCCACCAGGTCATTGATGGCGTTGATGTTCCGCCAGGACTCGGCCGCCGGGTCACAGGCGGCCTCGATCACGTTGAGGTGGATGCCGTTGGAGAAGACGTCCCTGGGACCGCCGAGCACGATCACCCGCACGGGGCGGCGCTGGGCGTACCGGTAGGCAGCGAGAAGCCGACGGCACTGGCTGGTGCTCATGGCGCCGCCCGGGAAGGAGAACTCCAGGTAGCCGACGCCGGCCGACTCGCGGTAGCTGATCTCCTGATAGGTGCGGCGGCCCGGCGTCACCGCCAGCGGTGCGAGGGCCTCCGGCACACCGGCGGCCGACCCGCCGAGCGCCAGCGTCGCCGGCAGCTTGAAGGTGGCCGGCCCGCCGGGCTCCCGGCGCCGGCGCAGCTGCGGGATCCAGACCGCGCCGTCCACGGTCGCCCGGCAGATCGCGCCGCCCCGGCGCGCCACGATCGCCCCCGGATCACCCAGCAGCTGATCTTCCTCGTACCCGCCGAACAGGAAGTACTCGGTATCGCCGATGACATCGAGGACGCCCGGCTGGGAGTCGGCCGCCCGCAGCTTGGCCAGCACCACGGAGGTCGGCTCGGTCAGCCAGTCGATCCGGCGGTGCTCCTGCCGGCACGGCGGCCGCAGCCTGCCGGTGACGCCGGGACGGCCGTAGTCCAGCGGCTCGGGCCGGTAGCGGCCGCCCTCGAACCGCGTCACCGCCAGCAGCAGCGCATCCAGCGCGGCGTCGGCCGCCTCGGTGCGGTACACCGAGCTCTTCGAGCCGCCGGGCAGCGCGAACTCCGCGCTCGACCAGATGTCGCCGGCGTCCATCTCCGCGTTCGCCTGGAGCACGGTGACCCCCCAGCGGCCGGTGCCGCTCATGATCGCCCAGTCGAGCGAGGAGGGACCGCGGTCTCCCGGGGGCCCGGGATGGACGATGAAACAGGGGCGGGACGACCAGATGTCGGCGGGAATCGCGGTGGTCAGCATCGGCGCGATGACCAGGTCCGGGTCGAAGCGGCGGACCGCCTCCCGCATCACCTCGTCGCCGAGCGCGAGCTCGACCGACACCTCGTGCCCGCGGTCGGCCAGCTCGACGTGAACGCGCTGGGTCAGGCTGTTGTAGGCGCTCGATATCAGCAGAATCCGCATGTGCCCCCCCGTGCACCAGTCCCCCGCAACGTCCTGGCGGTGTAAATACGGTGTAAATACAGAGCACGGCATGCCGATTCAGATACACCCGGCGCGGCCCGCTGGCCGTCCCGGTGGGTCACGGACCTGCTCAGCCGGGCCCGGCCCCGGACGGCGGGGCGCCGGGCCGGCGCCGGTGGCTACCCGGAGACCCGCGGTATGACCTCGCCCGCGATCAGCTCAACCTGGCGCCGCTCGTCACCCACCGGCCAGAAGTGGACTCGCTGGCAGCCGGCCCGGGCGTAACGGGACAGCAGCTCCGCGCACTCGTGGGCCGGGCCGACGCAGACCCGCCCGCGCAGCTCCGCGGGGTCCCGCCCGGTCAGCGGGCTCAGGATCCCGGTCAGGA
>DATIXO010000107.1:0-25624 GCA_035518495.1 Streptosporangiaceae bacterium | reverse complement strand
CTCAAGGTGACCGGCGAGTTCGCGTTCTCCTCCGACCTGTGGCTGGCGGACATGCTGTGGGGGGCGACCCTGCGCAGCCCGCATCCCCGGGCGCGGATCCGGGCGGTCGGGCTGGCGGGCGCGCTCCGGCTGCCCGGGCTCGCCGCCGTGCTGACCCACGACGACGTGCCGGGGCGGAAGACCTTCGGCCTGGAGGCCGCGGACCAGCCGGTGCTGGCCGGCGGCGAGGTCCGCTACCAGGGTGAGCCGGTCGCGATCGTCGCGGCCGACCACCCGGAGACCGCCCGCCGGGCGGCGGCCGCGATCGCGGTCGACTATGAGGTGCTCGCCCCGGTGACCGACGCGGAGGCGGCGCTGCGGCCCGGCGCGGCGCTCGTCCACCCGGGCGGCAACCTGGTCCGGCACGTGCGGATCCGGAGCGGAGACCCGCACGCGCCCGCCGCCGTGGTGGTCAGCGGGCGGTACGAGGTCGGCATGCAGGATCAGGCGTTCCTCGGCCCCGAGTCGGGCCTGGCGGTCCCCGCCGAGGACGGCGGGGTGGACCTGTACGTCGCCACCCAGTGGCTGCACGTGGACCAGGACCAGATCGCGGCGAGCCTCGGCCTGCCCGCGGGCAAGGTGCGGCTGGTGCTGGCCGGGGTCGGCGGCGCGTTCGGCGCCCGCGAGGACCTGTCCATGCAGATCCACGCGTGCCTGCTCGCGCTGCAAACCGGCCGGCCGGTGAAGATGGTCTACTCGCGCGAGGAGTCGTTCTTCGGCCACGTCCACCGGCACCCGGCGACGCTCTACTACGAGCACGCGGCCACGGCCGACGGAATGCTGGTGTCCGTCACGGCCCGGACCTACCTCGATGGGGGGGCGTACACGTCCAGCTCGCCCGCGGTGGTGGCGAACGCCGCCACACTCGGGGCCGGCCCGTACCAGGTGCCCAACGTCAGCGTCGACGCCTACGGCGTGTTCACGAACAACCCGCCGTGCGGGGCCATGCGCGGATTCGGCGCCGTGCAGGCGTGTTTCGCCTACGAATCCCAGATGGACGAGCTGGCGCGGCGGCTCGGCATGGATCCCGTCCAGCTCCGGATCCGCAACGCGATGACCGAGGGCTCGGTCATGCCTACCGGGCAGGTGGTCGACTCGGCGGCGCCGGTCGCGGAGCTGCTCCGCCGGGTCTCCGGCGCGCCGCTGCCGCAAGGCGTTCCCGGCACCGCCTGCGCTGGCGGGCCCGGCGGCGAACCCGACCTGCGCGACCTGCCGGGCGGGGTGTCCAACACCACCCACGGGGAAGGCGTGGTCCGCGGCGTCGGCTACGCCGTCGGCATCAAGAACGTCGGGTTTTCCGAGGGCTTCGACGACTACTCCACCGCCAGGATCCGGCTCGAGCTGGTGGCCGGTGAACCCGCCGTCACCGTGCACACCGCGGCTGCCGAGGTCGGCCAGGGCCTGGTCACCGTCCAGGCCCAGATCGCCCGGACGGAACTGGGGGTGGACAGGGTCACCGTCCACCCCGCCGACACCGCGGTGGGCAGCGCGGGCTCGTCCTCGGCGTCGCGGCAGACCTATGTCACCGGCGGGGCGGTACGGGCGGCCTGCGCCGCGGTGCGGGACGCGCTGCTCGGGCGGGCGGCGCTGCGCTACGGGGTGCCAGCGGCGGACCTCACGCTGGCGGACGGCAAGATCGCCTCCCGGGACGCCGGGGTGCTGGCGGACCTGGCGGGCCTGCTCGCGGATGAGGCGATCGAACAGACCGTCACCTGGCGGCACCGGCCCACCCAGCCGATCGACCCCGAGACCGGGCAGGGCAACGCGCACGTGCAGTACGCCTTCGCCGCGCACCGCGCCGTGGTCGACGTGGACACCGAACTTGGCCTGGTCAAGGTGGTGGAGCTCACCACCGCGCAAGATGTCGGGAAGGCGATGAACCCGCTCGCGCTGGCCGGCCAGATCCACGGCGGCACCGCGCAGGGGCTCGGCCTGGCGCTGATGGAGGAGATCCAGGTGACCGGCGGGGTGGTGCGCAACCCGTCGTTCACCGACTACCTGATCCCCACCATCCTCGACATGCCGCCGATGAACCTGCACATCCTGGAGCTCGCGGATCCGCACGCCCCCTACGGCCTGCGCGGGGTCGGCGAACCGCCGACGATCTCCGCCACGCCCGCGATCGTGGCGGCGGTCCGCGCCGCGACCGGCAGGCCGCTGCGGCGGGTGCCGATCAGGCCGGACGACATCGCCGGGCTCTGAGACGTGTCCTGGCCGGGAAGGCTGAGCGGAGGGAGGCACCGTTGGCGCTGATGTTCCTCACCGGCGACGGCATGAGCGGCGGCCGGCTGCACCACCACATCGCGGGCGCGCCGCTGCTCGGGGAGCGGCGGACCGCACCGCGGTACCGGTTCCACTCGGTCAGGGACGAGTTCCCCGCCCTCTGCCCGGTCAGCGAAGGGGGCCAGGCAATCCTGGGCGAGCTGTACGACGTGCCCATGGGCCAGCTGCGGGAGCTGCTCGCACGCGAGCCGCCGGAGCTGGAGCTGTCGGTGGTGGAGCTGGCGGCCGGGCCGGCTCCGGCCGGGGAGCTGGCCGCGGAGCTGTCGTTCGGCATGGTGCTGCGGCGCGGTGAGCGCGAGCGCGGCCTGCACGCCGACATCACGCACTACGGGGGCTGGCGCGCCTACCGCCGGGCGCGGCCCGCGCCTCGCCCCTGACAGGCGCGCTAGGACCCGGCCGTTCCGGGAATGCTACCGCCGCAGCGGCCCGCGAACACGCCCGCCAGCCACCACGGCCCAATAAGCTAGTTCACGTGATCTGAGCCGCGCCGCCGCAGGAAGCCAGCCGGTCCAGCCGTGGCCGCGCCCTTGTTCCCTCGGCTGAAGATCCCTAGCTAAGGACACGATCGTGGACGCAAACGCAACTGTCATCACGGTCACCGGTATGACCTGCGAGCATTGCGTGAAGGCCGTGCGGGACGAGATCGGCAGGCTGCCGGGGGTTTCTAGGGTCAACGTCGACCTCGAGACCGGCAGGGTGACAATCGCCGCTGACCCCGCTCCGGACGCTGCCGCGCTCAAGCACGCGGTGGACGCGGCAGGGTACGAGATCGCGGTCTGAATCCTCCTGCCCGCTAGCGCACTTACAACATCAGCACGAGCATGTACGCCATGGTGACCGCCATCACGACCTGGCAGCACCCTTCCAGCCGCGGAGAGACCGGCTTGCTGGCGGCAACGGCGCCCGCAGAATCTCCCGGCGGCGCCGCCACGGCGGCCTGAGCCGTGGGCGCCGTTCCCGCCGCGGCCATCTCAGCGGGACCCACAGCCCCGGCGACGGCCCCGCTCCCGGGAAGGACAACGGCTGGGATCGCTGACGCCCCTCCGGCGAACACCTGGACACCCACCCGCGGCAGGCCATGGATGCGGTCGGTCTCCCACACCGCATAGCCGAAGAGGTACAACGACAGGACCAGGGCCAGGGCAGGGAAGTGGCCGCCTCCGGCCGATCCGCCCATGTCCATCCCGCCGGACGGGCCCGGCCCCACGGCCGGTGCCGCGAGCAGCATGTAGACCATCGCGCCGCACATGACCAGATGCGGCACAAGGTGATTGCGGCCCACCGGCAGCGGATCGTCGAGCCCGGCGGCGGCACCGGTCCGGCCGGGAAGGTAGGCGCCGGCAATTCGCCAGCCGAACCAGACTCCCGCAAGCCCGAACACCACCGCCCAGACGCCGTTCGGAAGCAACTGGAGGCCCGCTACCAGCATGCCTGCCATCGCGACGCCCATGGCCGCATGGACGGCATCGACATCGTTCTCGGCCTGCCGGTGCTGGGTCCGGGAGATCACTATCCGGGCCACGCAGTAGATGGCGGTCACGATCATGACTGCGGCCAGGATGTCCGCGAGCCAGCTGGGTCCCATTACTTCACCGTCTTTCCCTCATTCACCTGTGATGCCTTGGGCGCATCCCCGCGACGGCCTATGACGCCGGCTCATGGGCGGCTGGCGCGGCGGCAGCCGCCCGCCCGGGAGCGGCGGCGCCCAGGCCTGGCCAGTAGAGGAGCGCGAGAAGCGCCAGCAGCGGGCCGGAGTTGGGATCGGTGCCGCCACCGGTGAAGACCTCGCCGAGGGCCTCACCGATCACCCAGATGAACGCCGATACCACGAGCGCGAGCACGATCACGGCCTTGGCGGCCGGCCTGGGCAGGAAAACACCCACCGCTATCACCGCGAATGCGACCGCCAGGATGATCGAGATCCCGACCCCGTGGTGCGCCACCAGGGATGCGGCGCGGCTCTCGGCCGAGGCGAGCCAGCCTGGCTCGCCGGACGCCATATCAGAGATCATGTCATGCAATCCCTGCGAGGTAAGGTTCGCCGATTGCAAGGTGAAGAAGACCATGCTGCCCCAGAACACGAGCCAGATCGCCTTCGCGGCCGCGGTGCCGACCGCGCGGCCGGCCACGTACGGGGCCGCGGGGTCACGGTCGGCGGGCCACAGCAGCACCGCGAGCAGGGCGTAGATCAGCACCGCTCCCGGCGCGCCGTTGACCGGGCTGGCGCCGCCGGTGAGTATCCCGCCGAGCCCCTCACCGAACCACCAGACGCCGAGCGACCAGGCGATGGAGCCAGCGAGGGCGAGCTTGACCGTGGGCCGCCAGGCGATGCCGATCGCGATGGCGAGCTGGATCGTCGCGAAGATCGCGTTCAGCGCGACCGCGTTGTGTTCCACCAGGGTGGCGTTCCACGTGATCGGTCCCGCGATGACGCCGGGGTTCCCGGAAGCGGTCTCGGCGAGCATCTGGCCGAAAGCCTTGGTGAACATGAACGCCTGGTACTGGAGCACGGCATCAAGCAGCCAGACGGCGGCCAGGGCCAGCTGGAGCAGCCGCCGGGCATCGGGTGGCTGCCAGGCAACCCCGGCGGCCGCCAGCCGGTTCCCGCTCACCGCACTCTCGCTCATCAGCCACGTCTCCTTCTTGATCGTATTCACGCCCGGCCGGTGCCCGGCGGGCGTGAATACGAGAACGGCCGCCCGGCCTCCGGCATGCCGTATCCGGCAACCGCCGATTGCCAAGGCGAAAGGTGCTGTCAGGACGCCGGGGAACGGCGGCAAAAGGATATTGCGCCTCATGCTGAGACCGCAAGAGAGACCAGAAAAGTCGCCTCATCATCGCTATGAGGTGCGGAAACACGCTGATAAAAGGTCTTGCTGGCAAGAGCCAGTTACCCTGCGGGGGTACTCAAGGAGGCTTCTTCATAGGTCCAGATAAGCCCGGCTGGGGTATGGGCAAAACCCGTGGGGGGTATCCGGCAGCCACTTACCGCAGCAACTGGACGAGGCTGATGACACAAGGGGACCTGTGCGGCGGGACGCGATTCTCCCCCGGTGGCTTCCAGCCGGGAGTGGTAGGCTGCGCCCCGGTTGATGGGGGGTACCGCCGCGGCGGCCGACCGGGAAGGGACGCAATCGATCGCTTGGAGGACCTGATGGCACCGGAGATCAAACTGGTCGCATTCCTGGTCCTTGCCGTGGCCATCTTCCTGGGCGCACGCGCGGCAGGTTCGCTGGTCGGCCCGGTCGTCTCCGTTGACGCACCACCCGGTGGCAGCTCGGCCCCGGTGAACACCGGGGGAATGCACATGGGGCTGGGCCAGTCCATGAACGTGACCCCGAGCCGACCGTGATGGTTCCGGAAACAGTCACGCACGAGCCCGTCGAACTAGCGGTAGGCGGCATGACCTGTGCCTCGTGTGCGGCGCGGATCGAGCGTCGGCTCAACTTGCTGGACGGTGTCCAGGCTTCGGTCAATTACGCCACTGAGATGGCATATATCGCCCGGACCGGCGGGCGGGACATCAGCGAGCTTGTCAGCGCGATCGAGGCCGCGGGCTACACGGCGTCGGCGCCGGCCACCGGAAGCAGCGAAGTGGATGAGGAGAGCAGAAGGGCCACCCGGTCCCTCGCCGTGCGCCTGATCATCTGCTGCCCCCTCGCGGTCGCGGTCATCGTGATGGCGATGGCGCCGGCCGCCCAGTTCACCGGATGGCAGTGGGCAAGCCTGGCGCTGACGATCCCGGTAGCCCTCTGGGGCGCATGGCCGCTTCACCGCGCCGCGTGGCGGGGCCTGCAGCACGGGACCGCGACCATGGACACGCTGGTAAGCCTCGGCATCGCCGCGTCGTTCGCCTGGTCGGTCCAGGCCATGTTCGCCGGTACGGCCGGCCTGCTCGGGATGCGGATGCCGTTCGCGCTCACCTTCGGCCCGGTCAGCCAGGGCACGATCTACTTCGATGTGACCGCGGGCGTGACCGCCTCGGTCCTCACCGGCCGCTACCTGGAGTCCCGCGCGAAACGGCGGTCGGGATCGGCCCTGACGGCGCTGGCCCATCTTGCTGTGCGGACGGTCTCGGTCCTGCGCGACGGGACCGAGAGCCGGGACAGTGTGGCCACCCTCGCCGTCGGTGATCAGTTCGTGACGCGCCCGGGCGAGAAGATTGCGACAGACGGGGTGGTCGTCGAGGGCAACTCGGCAGTGGACGGGTCACTGCTCACCGGTGAGTCGCAGCCGGTCGAGGTCGGTCCAGGGGACACCGTCACCGGTGCCACCATGAACATGAGCGGCAGGCTGGTGGTCCGTGCGACCAAGGTCGGCAGGGACACCCAGCTCAGCCAGATCATCCGGCTGGTGACCGAGGCACAGGCCACGAAGTCGGGTGCTCAGCTCCTCGCTGACCGGGTCGCTGGCGTCTTCGTCCCATGCGTGATCGCCCTGGCGATCGCTACCGCGGGCTTCTGGCTCGGTGCCGGCGTGCCAGCGCAGTCAGCGTGGAGCGCGGCATTCGCCGTCCTGGTGGTGGCGTGTCCCTGCGCGATGGGCCTGGCGACGAGCACCGCGCTGCTGGCTGGCGTGGGCCGGGGAGCCGAACTCGGCATTCTCATCCGCGGCGCGCACGCGCTCGAGTCGGCTCACGGCATACAGGTGGTGGTCTTGGACAAGACCGGCACAGTCACGACCGGTGCCATGTCGCTGCAGGCCATCACCGGGATCCCGGGCTCCGGCGAGGACGAGATACTCCGCCTGGCGGGTGCCCTGGAGGACGCGTCAGAGCATCCCCTCGGCCAGGCGATCGCGCGCGAGGCGTCGGCCAGGCTGGGTGAGCTTCCTCCCGTGACCAGGTTCACCAGCCTCGCCGGAGCGGGGGTCGAGGGCACGGTGGACGGCCACGACGTGGTCGTCGGCAGCCTCAGGCTTTACGTCGAGCGTTCGCTGGATGTCCCGCCCGAACTCGCCCGTGCCGTCGATCGCGCCGAGGAATCCGGCCGGACAGCGGTGCTCGTGGGCTGGGACGGCGTGGCCCGTGGTGCACTCTGCGTGGCCGACGCGCTCAAACCAGGCAGTATCGGCGCGCTGGCCCGTCTCCGCGAGCTGGGGCTGCGGGTTGTCCTGCTGACCGGGGACAGCCGGCGGACCGCCCTTGTGGTCGCGGCCGAGCTCGGGATCGACGCCGACGATGTCCTCGCCGGGGTCGCGCCGGACGGCAAGGTGGAGGTGATCCGCGGCCTCCAGGCTGCCGGGGCCGCGGTCGCCATGGTGGGCGACGGCATCAACGACGCGGCCGCCCTCGCCCAGGCAGACCTCGGGATGGCCGTGGGAACCGGGACCGACGCCGCGATCGGGGCCGCTGACATCACGCTCGTTGGCGGCGATCCGCGCGCTATCGCCGACGCGCTGCTGCTCGCGCGGGCCACGCTGCGGACGATCCGCCAGAATCTGACTTGGGCTTTCGCCTACAACATCGTCGCGCTGCCGGTCGCGGCGCTCGGCTACCTCAACCCGCTCTTCGCGGGCCTGGCGATGTCGGTGAGCTCGCTGATCGTGGTCACGAACGGGCTCCGGCTGCGGAGGTTTCACGCATCCCACGGCCCGGTCGGATCAGGCCAGCCGGCAGGTGCGCCCGCCGCCCTCGCCCCGGCCGGGCAGGCTTCCTGATGAGCCGGCAAGCGGTAGCTGCGCCCACGCCGCACCACCAGAGGGCTGACGGCGGGGCACCAGCCGCCCCCCGGCCGTGGGTGATGCTGGGCGGACTGGCCAGGGCAGCGATCGCTCCCGCCCTGTCCGCGGCGCTTCTGGTCGGCCTGCTGTCCGCCTGGGTTGCGACGGGCGGGGGCGGCTCCCTGCGGCGCGTCTACGTACAGGTGGGGCTGGCGGCCATCCCACTGTCTTTCGCGCCCCACGCGGCCCACGCCACGGCGACCACCTACATCGAGATCAGGAATCTGGCCGGCCCGGATGAGCTTGTCGCGGCACGGACTCCCATCGCCCGCCAGGCCGTGCTGGTGCGCGACGGCAGGACCCCCTCAGCCCCCGGCAGCCTGCTGCCCGGGCTGGCCATCCCGGCAGGGGGGACCGCCAGCCTTAACCCATTCGGTGCCGACATCGTCCTGCTCCATCCCGCCGCGCTGCACCTGGGCGAAATCGTGCCGCTGACTCTCGTCTTCCGGCACGCAGGCAAGGTCCGCATCGACGTGACGGTCACATCGTCGCTCACCAGCCCGTAGCAATGGGGTGTTTCCGATCAGGTCAGTGATGCCGGGCGGGTCAGTAGCCGGACTGCCGGGCGGGCGCCGACACAGCGGCATGAGCCTGGGGACGGTACTAGGATATGGGCCATCCCCGCATACGGTCCTCTGCCCGCAGCCCCCCGAACCGCGCAGGGCCAGTTCTCACCGCAGGTGGCATTCTGTCGTGTGCAGATTCCCGTGCGGCGGCACCTGCCGGTCCGCCGCCAATCCCGGCAGGAACTTCCGCGGGCCATCAGCCCGCAGGATGGATGGCCGGGCGGGGCTGGAAGGCAGGCTTTAGGTGTCATCAGCGGTTGTCACCGGTGAGTCGTCATCCGTGCCCCGGGAGGTCGGGCTCTCGGTTCGGGGGATGACGTGCGCAGCGTGCGCAGCCCGGGTTGAGAAGAAACTCAACGCGATTGACGGCGTCTTCGCGACGGTGAATTTCGCCACCGGGAGGGCCACGGTCACGGCGCCCATGGCAGTTTCTGTGCAGCGGCTCGTCGAGGCCGTTGAGCAGGCCGGTTACGGCGCCGGAGTGCTTGGGCCCGGCGCCCCCTCCGCAGACCACGATGGCCCTTCCCCGGTCGGCCGCGGCGGGCCCGACGCTGAGCGCGTCGTCTACCTGCGGAACAGGCTGATCGTGGCGCTGGTGTTCTTCATCCCGCTCACCCACCTGTCGGTCCTGCTGTCGCTGTTCCCGTCATTCCGGTTCCCGGGCTGGCAGTGGGTCCTGGTGGCGCTGGCGGTGCCGGTGGTGGGATGGGCGGCCTGGCCATTCCACCAGGCCGCCCTGCGGAATGCCCGGCATGGCTCGGTCTCGATGGACACGCTGGTGTCGCTGGGCATCACCGCCGCCTGCGGCTGGTCAGCGTACGCGATGTTCGTGCTGGACCGCGGCCAGGCTGGGGTGAGCGCCGGATACCTGCTGCTGCATGCCGCCGGCGGCGGCATCTACCTGGAGGTCGCCGCGTCGGTGACCACGTTCCTGCTGGCGGGCCGGCTGTATGAGGCCAAGGCCCGGCGGGACGCCGGGGACGCGATGGCCGAACTGGCCGCTGCGGGCGCGAGAGATGCGTGCGTGCTGGAAGACGACGGGACCGAGCACCTGGTCCCGATCGCGGACCTGGTGGCCGGCCAGCGATTCGTGGTGCGCCCGGGAGAGCGGATCGCCGCCGACGGGGAGGTCGAGTTCGGGCAGTCGGCGGTGGACAGGGCCGTGATGACCGGGGAGTCAGTGCCCACCGATGTGACCGAAGGCGACCTCGTCACCGCCGGCACGGTGGTGGTGACCGGGCGGCTGGTCGTGCGCGCGGTCAAGGTGGGCAGCGACACCCAGCTCGCGCATCTGGTCGCCCTGGTGGAGCGGGCGCAGTCGCAGAAGGCGGCCATCCAGCGGCTCGCCGACCGCATCTGTGGTGTTTTCGTGCCCGCCGTGCTGGTCGCCTCGGGCCTGACGCTGGCCTGCTGGCTGGCAGCGGGCAGCCCGGCGGAGCATGCGTTCAGCGCGGCCCTGGCGGTGCTGATCATCGCGTGCCCGTGCGCGCTGGGCCTGGCGACCCCGGCGGCGCTGATGGTGGCCTGCGGGCGGGGCGCGCAGCTGGGGATCTTCATCAAGAGGTACGAGGCGCTGGAGTCGTCCCGGGCGGTGGACACCATCGTGCTGGACAAGACCGGGACGGTCACCACCGGGGTGATGGCGGTAACCGGAGTCCTGCCAGCGGCCGGGGTGAGCCGGGAGGTCCTGCTCCGGCACGCGGGAGCGGTGGAGCAAGCGTCGGAGCACCCGGTGGCGGCCGCGATCAGTGAGGCCGCGCGCGCAGAGCTGGGGCCCCTGCCGCAGGCGGCCGGCTTCGCCGCCATGCCCGGCCTGGGAGCACGGGGGTCCGTGGACGGCCACGGCGTGCTGATAGGCCGCGAGAGCCTGCTGCGCGAGCTGGGCATGACGGTGCCGCCGGCCGTGGCCCGCCAGTGCCAGGCCTGGGAGCAGACGGGATCCACCGTGGTGCTGGCAGGCTGGGACGGCCAGCTGCGCGGAGCGGTCGCAGTCGCCGACACGGTCAAGCCGTCAGCCGCTGCGGCGGTCGCGGAGCTGCGGCAGCAGGGCTTGCGCACCGTGCTGCTGACCGGGGACAGCCATGCCACCGCCGGGGCGGTGGCGGCCCAGGCCGGCACGGATGACGTGATCGCCGGAGCGCTGCCCGGCCAGAAGGTCGACGTGATCAAGGGCCTGCAGGCACGGGGCCACCGGGTGGCCATGGTCGGCGACGGGATCAACGACGGCCCGGCCCTGGCCGCGGCGGACCTGGGGCTGGCCCTTGGCACCGGCACCGACGTGGCGATAACAGCGGCGGACCTGATCTTGCTGCGGGACGATCTTGGCGCTGTGCCGGACGCGATACGCCTCGCCCGCGCCACGCTGGCGACGATCCGGGGCAATCTCGCCTGGGCGTTCGGCTACAACATCGTGGCTATCCCGCTGGCCGCCGCCGGGTTCCTCAACCCACTGATCGCCGGTGCCGCGATGGCCCTGTCGTCAGCCTTCGTGGTGGGCAACAGCGTGCGGCTGCGGCGTTTCGGGACCCCGCCGCGCACCGCGCCGGCCCGGGGCGGGGACAAGGCTGCCGCCCGCAGCGTTGAAACAGCTGAATCCTAAGAACAGGTGGCCTCATGCCCGGGATGAACTCAGGGATCAACGTCAACGACCCCACGGTGATCGCGGCGTTCAAGTCCGCGCTTGTCCACCAGGGGATCATCGCATTGCTGATCTTCGCGGTGCTTGGGCTGGCCTGGCTCACCGTGCGGGCGTGGCTGCCCGCGGCGGCCCAGGCCGGCGAGCAGGCGGGGCCTGCGGGCTCGCCCGCCGCGGCGCCCGAGCCCGCCTGGCGCCAGGTGCTGCGGGTCGGCTTCGGCCTGCTGTGGATCTTCGACGGGATCCTGCAAGCCCAGCCCAAGATGGCGATCGGCCTTCCGTCACAGGTCATCGAGCCCACGGCAGCGAGTTCACCGCACTGGGTGCAGCAAGTGGTGAACTGGGCCGGGACCACCTGGTCCTATCATCCGATGCAGGCCGGAGCCGCAGCGGTATGGATCCAGGTCGGGATCGGCATCTGGATGCTGGCCGCAGAGCGGGGCGGCTGGTCCCGGCTGGCTGGCCTGGCGGGGGTGGGCTGGGGACTGGTGGTGTGGGTGTTCGGCGAGGCCTTCGGCGGGATCTTCGCCCCCGGCCTGACCTGGCTGTTCGGCGCTCCCGGCGCCGTCCTCATCTACTGCGTGGCCGGCGCGCTGATCGCGCTGCCGGAACGCGCCTGGCACAGTCCCGTGCTGGGGCGGGCGATCCTGGCCGGGACGGGCCTGTTCCTGGTCGGGATGGCGGTGCTGCAGGCCTGGCCCGGCCGGGGGTTCTGGCAGGGGATCTCGCACCGGCAGCCGGGCACGCTGGCCGGCATGACACGGGACATGGCCCAGACACCGCAGCCAGGCTTCCTGTCTGGGCTGGTCAACGCCTTCACCAGGTTCGATGAGGCGCATGGGTTCGCGGTCAACCTTTTCGCCGTGGTGGCGCTCGCGGTGATCGGCGGCGCCTTCCTGAGCGGCCAGCGGCGGCTGGTCCGGCCGGCGGTCATCGCGTTCACGGTCCTGTGCCTGGCGGACTGGGTGCTGATCGAGGACTTCGGTTTCTTCGGCGGCCTGGGCACCGACCCCAACAGCATGATCCCCTTCATCCTGCTGGCCGTCAGCGGGTATCTCGCCCTGGCCCCCGCGCCCGCGGTAGAGCCGGCCAGCGCGGCGGCACCGGCCACCCCGGCGGCACCCGCAGCGGCCCCGGCCAGCGCGGCGGCACCAGCGGCGGCGCCAGCGGCGGCCAGCCCGGCGGCCCCGGCCGCGGCGCCCGCCCCGGCGGCGCCCGCGGCAGGCTGGCGGGAGCGGGTCCGGCCGGCCTCGCTGCGGCGCGGCGTGGCCACGGCGAGCTTCCGGACGGTGGTATCGGTGGGGGCGCTCGGGCTGATCATCCTCGGCGCGGCCCCGATGGCCGCCGCACAGGCCAGCCGGAGCGCCGACCCGATCCTGGCCGAGTCCATCTCCGGGTCGTCCGCGTCGCTGAACTTCCCCGCCAAGGGCTTCGCACTCACCGACCAGCACGGGCGGAGCGTGAGCCTGGCCAGCCTGCGCGGCAAGGTGGTGCTGCTGACCTTCCTCGACCCGGTGTGCACGACCGACTGCCCGCTGATCGCGCAGGAGTTCCGGGCCGCGGGACAGCTCCTCGACACCGCCTCGCGCAAGGTGGAACTGGTCGCGGTCGTCGCCAACCCGGTCTACCACCAGGTCGCCTACACGCGGGCGTTCGACCGCCAGGAGTACCTGAGCCAGGTGCCGAACTGGCTGTACCTGACCGGCAGCGTGCCCCAGCTCCAGCAGGTATGGAAGAACTACGGGGTTTACGCCGAGGTACTGCCCGGCGGATCCATGATCGGGCACCCCGACGTCGCCTACGTCATCGACCCGGCAGGGCGTGTCCGCCGGGAGCTCAACGACGATCCCGGGCCGGCGACCACCGCCACGAAGTCGTCGTTCGCGGTCCTGCTCGCCAACGCCGCCCGGCAAGCGATGGGGCAGTCATGAGCCGGCCCGCCAGGCTGGTGGCGCTGCTGCTGGCCGCGGCGGCGCTGAGCGCCGGCTGCGGCTCCGCGGCCCGGCAGGGAAGTGCCGCGGCGATCCCGGTGCGGCCGCCGTCCCTGGCCACCTCGCTGGTCACCGCCACCGGAACGTGGGCGGTCGCGGTGCTGGGCGGGTCGGCTGCCCAGCACAACAACTTCTGGCAGCTGTTCGTCCGCCCCGCCGCGACCGGCCGGTGGCGCCTGGCCACCCCGCCGGGGGTGGCCAGCAACGGCGGCCTGGTGCTGGCCGGCCTCGGCGCGGGATCGGTGGTGGCCGGGTTCCGGCCCAGCCAGGACCTGTCCTACTCCCCGCTCGCCACCAGCCGCGACGACGGCACCGCCTGGACACCTGGGCTGCTCGACGCCGCGCTGGCCGACGTGCCTGACGCGCTGGCCGCCGCCCCCGGCAGCGGCCGCCTGCTCGCGCTGCTCGGCGGCGGCACGGCCGAGCTGTCCGGCTCCGGCGGGACAGCCTGGGCGAGACTGGCCACCCGCCGGGCTCTCGCCGCCTCCGCCGCGGGCCGCCGTTGCGGACCGGGCAGCCTCACCGCGGTGGCGTTCAGCCCCGCCGGGGTGCCGCTGCTGGCGGCCAGCTGCACCCGTCCGGGGACCGCCGGGATCTTCGCCTACGCCGGCGGGACGTGGCGCCCGGCCGGCCCCGCCCTGCCGCCCGGGTACGCGCACCTCGGCGTCACCGTGCTCCGGCTCACCACCACCGGCGGCACCACCACGGCACTGCTGGCGGCCGGCACCGGGCCGGCGGCGCGCCTGCTCGCCGCCTGGTCAGCCGACGGCGGCGCCCACTGGGCGCTGTCGCAGCCGCTGCCGCTGCACGGCGCGGCGCCCGCCTCGGCGTCGTCCGGGACCGGCGGCGCGGTGGCGGTGGTGCTGACCGGGAACCGCGCGGAGACCGTCACTCCCCCGGCGGGCTCATGGCGGCCGCTGCCCGCCCTGCCACCGGGCACCGCGACACTCGCCACGGCCGCCAAGGGCGGATGGGACGCCCTCGCCGTCCACGGCACCAAGCTGGCCGTCTGGCAGCTCACGCCCGGCAGCGGCACGTGGGCCGCCGCGCAGACCGTCAACGTCCCCGTCCAGTTCGGGTCATCGGGCTGACGCCACCGGGTCGCGCAGCCAGCGGCGGCCCAGCACCGCGATCCCGGCGGCGAGCAGCGCGGCACCGGCACCGGCCAGGAAGGCCGTTCGCGCGCCCGCGGCATCCACGGCCAGGCCGTCGGCCGTTGACCCGGCTGAGGCGTGAATTGCTACTGGCCAGTTACGTAGAGCCAGTTCCTTGCTATTTATCGAATACATCTTCTAATATGGTCCGATGGCAACGTCGAAACGGGACCGGGCTCTGCTAGCCGAGATCACGGGGGTGGCGCGCCGCCTCACCCACGCGCGGCCGCTCACCGGCGCCGAGCAGCAGGAAGCCGCCGCGGCGCTGAGCCAGGTGGCCTGCGGCCGGGCCGACCTGCTCGCGGAAAGCGCCGGCCTTGCCATCGGCGCCCATGAGGGGGCCCCGGACGAGGGCCGCTACCTGCAGGCCGCCCAGCTGTGCATCGACGCGGGCGCTGACCTCAGCCTGATCCCGGACTGGATCGCGGAAGGCCGCCGCCGGGCGGGCACCACGGTCTGAGGACCGTGCCGGTCTAACGCTGCTGCTGCCAGCGCTGCCACGCGTCACGCGGATCGTCGTGCCCCCGGTGCACGGCGACCTTGGCGAACCGGGCATCGCCGACCAGCCGGATCACCGGCCCGTCGGCGTCGCCGGGGTCCTGGCGGCCATAGACGGCCCGCTTGGCGAACAGCGCGCCGCCCTCGTCGATCACGTGCGCCCCGGCCGGGACGGTCACGATCAGCTTGCCGCAGAACGCGTCGATCTCCAGCGTGATCTCGCGGCCCGGCAGCACGGCGTCGGCCAGGTTGACGATCAGCGCGCCAAAACGTGCGGTCAGCCGGGTGCGCCGTCCGGCCACCCAGCGTCCGGAGCGGATCACCTTGCTGAAGCGGGCGGCGACCTCGGCATGGTCCACCGCCCCCACGCCGGTGCCCGTGGCGTCGTCGGCGGGCAGGTCGTGGGTGAGCCGGGCGAGCTCGCCGACGGTTCTGGCGGCATAGGCGGCGTCGAGCCGCTCCGCGTGCTCGGTGCTGGTCAGCCGGCCGGTGGCCAGAGCGCTGGCGAGCACGGCGGCCGTGCGGTCCCGGTCGGCGTCCGAGGCGCGCAGCTCGGGCCGCGTCCCGTCCTGGGCTGGCCGGCTGTCAGGCAGGAGCGAACGGTCCTGGCGGGTCTCGGTCATGGCCCCATGGTAGCGGCCTAAACGGCTAAACGCGATATGTCGCGTAATGCTCTGGCGGGCATGCTGCTCGCCTGCCCATCTCGCCGCGCACCGGGGAGCCCCGGTTCCGGAGCCCGGCGGGAACACCAGCGCGGGGTTAACACCAGCGCGGGGTTAAGGCAGCTTTGCCGGTGGCCACGATCATGCCCCCGGCCTTGCTTCGCGGGAGTTACTCCTCGCCGATGTCGGCCAGGCTCTGGCGCAGTTCGGTGATCAGCGGATCGCCATCGGGCAAGATGCGCTCCAGGCGGTCGACCGTGTCGCGCAGCAGTGCGCGGGCGTCGCCATAGCGCCCCAGCTGACGGTACACCTGAGCCAGCCCCGCACGGCTTCGCAGCGTATCCGGGTGACGGGGGCCGAGCACCCGCTCGAGCCCGGCCCAGGCCTGCTCGCAGGCCAGTTCCGCCGACGCCGTCTTGCCCGTCTGCTGGTAGGCGGCGCCGAGGTTGTTCCGCGCCGTAAGCGTGTCCAGGTGATCGGGCCCGAGGATGCGCTCCCGGTCGGCCACCACCCGCTTGTAGGCCGCGATCGCCTCTTTTGCCCGGCCGCTGGCCAGGTAGGAGTCGGCAAGGCCGTGACGCGTAGTCATCGTCTGCGGGTGCCGGGCTCCCTGGGCGCGGTCCCGGTCGGCCAGCGTGCGCCGGTAGAGGGTGATGGCGTCGGAGTACTGGCCCGCAGCCAGGCAGGCGGCGGCGAGCTCGTCCCGCGCGCCGAGCGTGTCTGCATGCCCGGGACCGCAGACCCGCTCAAATTGGGGGACCGCGCGTTCAAGGACGGTGATTGCAGCCGGGAGCTGGAGCGCCGCCACCAGGGCGTGGCCCAGGCGGCGCTGCGCCTCGATTACGTCACGATGATCGGGCCCGAGCCTGGCGGTCAGGCTGTCGAGTGTCGACTGGAACCAGGGAATGGCGTCGTCCGCGCGCCTGGCCGCAAGGTAGGCGTCGGCCAGCCGCTGGCCGGCCAGCATCGTGTCCGGGTGCACGTCGCCGAGCAGGCGGCCGCCGGTAGTGGCCAGGTCGCGCCAATGGTCCACCGCCGGCCCGGTCAGGCGGGCGCGGTCCATGCTGTCCCCGGCCCGCACTAGCAGGGGATGGCAGCCGCCGTTCCACAGCAGGTTCCCGGTGATCCGCCGGAGGGTCGCCACGCAGGATCGCAGGCCGGAAGCAGGCCAGCCGGTCAGGTCCTGTTCCGGCCAGGCCTGGAGCAGCGCGTCCGCGACCGAGTTCGCCGCCTGATCCAGCATGACCTCGGGCATCGCGGTCCGCACCGCCGCCTGCAGCACTGGGCTGATCCGGACCGTCGGCGGTGCCGTCATCGGTTCGACGGTCAGCAGGCCGGTGTGTTCCAGCGCCGCCAGCGCCCTGCGGGCGCTCTCCCTGCCGACCGGGGCGCCGCCGCCCGCGAGGAAATCTCCTGCCGCAGCAGTGGTGAGGACGGTCTCGGGAATGCCGTGCCCGTCCAGCAGCGCTGCCAGGGCCAGCAGCAGCTGGGGCGATCCGCCCGGCGCCAGCTGCTCCACCCCTCCGAACGAGAACATCCAGGTTACCGCGGCGGCCGGCGGCCGGGCGCCGGACGACTGCGCCAGCTGCGTCCGCCTGTGCCCGAAGCGGGCCCCGTAGTCGCGGCACGACATCGGGGAGTTGGCGATCACCGCACTGGCCTGGGCCAGCGCGACCGGCTCAAAGTCCAGGTCCTGAGCCAGTTCGATCACACCCTGCCGCTTGTCCGGGTCAGCCGACAGGCGGCCGCTCAGATAGCTGATGGCCTCGCGCTGGCTGAACCGCCCGACCGGCACGACCCGCATGCCGCGGGGGACGGACGCAGCGTCGGCGGAGGTTACCAGCATCCGGCCGGCCGGGCCGACCGGCCACAGACCTTCCAGATCCGCCGGGTCGGCCAGGTCGTCGAGTACCACCAGCCACGGACGGCTGGTCTCGCCCAGCCAGCTGAGGAACTGGGCGGCGACTGACTCACAGCTGCTCACCTGGTGCCGGCCGGTCACAGCGGCCGTCGCCGCGGCGTAGCCGGACAGCACCGAGGCCTGGCTCGTGGCCTCGATCCAGACCAGCAGGTCTACAGCGCCTGACTGCCACAGCGATTCGGCGAAAGCCGCGGCGAGCTGGGTCTTACCTGACGACCTCAGCCAGTCCTGCGCATCGGGAGCCGCCGGGCCAGGGGAGGCGGCCGGGGCCACCCGATCGGGGACGAGCGCGACCGCGGCCCCGGTTGGCAGCGCAGCCGCCAGGCCGGGAGCCGTCTCCGGCCTGGCGCTGAAACCGTTGGCCAGCGCCGGCACGGCCCCGGACCGGATGGGCCAGGACGGCCGGCCGGGGGCCGTGCCTGCCGGGCGCGCGGACGGTACTGCGCTGCTCATGGCGCGCTGCCCAGGGCCCGCCGTCCGTGCATCGGTGGTATGGCGCGCCCCAGGCCGGCCGGCGCGCTGAGCCAGATCCGGCTCACCGGCTGTACTGACATCGGCTAGCCGAGTTGAAGAGGCCATATCCTTCGTCCCCCCTCCCGCGCCGGGTCCTGCTTCGCGGGCGAAACCAGCTGGCGGCTGGGCTGCGCCGCCGCTGCCCTAGCCTGCCAAGTGCAGCGCGGATAGGCAATGCCCTCCCGTGACTGAGCCTTTACCCGGGTCGGCGGGTCCGGCTGCCGCCCGCTCCGGCAACGCGGCCCGATCCGGGGAGGCGCGGACAGCGTGCCTCACGTCCGGGCCGGGTTCCGGCTCGCCAGGCCCTGACCCGGTATCCAGCAGCGGCTGGCCCAGCGCCGGCCTGGCTCACAGCTCCTGGCTAGAGACGCTCTTTGTCAAAGATGAGCACGGGAGTGGTCCTGTTGAGCGTTTCCCTGCGGAAGAAGGCGGGGGCGGTGACGCGCATGAAGGCAAAGCTGATCACTCCGGCCAGCGCGGCCAGCGCGGCGATGATGAAGGTACCGCCGATCTGCCAGTGCAGGGCCGGTACCGTCCACGTGGTGTAGCTGTTGGAGGCGACCCAGTCGCTTTGCAGGCTGTACAAGCCAGCCGCGTACATGATCAGCCCGCCTAGCCCGGGCAGGATGCCGCGCATCCACAGATTCCAGGCGCTGCTGGCCAGTGTGTGCCGGTAGTACCAGACGCAGGAGAACGCAGCCAGCCCGTAATAGAACGCGATGTACAGGCCGATTGCGGTGACCGCGTCAGCGATCGGGTTGCCGTCGGAGATGTAGTTCAGCGGGATGTACAGGATGATCGCGACCGCGCCCACCACCAGGGTGGACACCGTCGGGGTCAGGTACCTGGGGTGGATCTTGGCGAACGACTCGGGCAGCGCCCCATAGGCGGCCATCGACAGCGTCGTGCGTGCGCTCGGCAGGATCGTGGTTTGGGTCGAAGCGGCGGCCGAGCTGAGCACCATGAGGAACAGGAGCCGGGACAAGAACGCGCCGAGCCCGGAGGTACCGAAGATCGCCCCCCCGGTGACCGACAGCACGTCGAACTGGTGCGCCGGATTCGTCAGCCCGACGCCCCTGGCGCCGATGCCGGCGAACGCCTGCACGGCAGTGATCACGGTCACGTAGGTGACGAGCAGCAGGACCGTCGCGATGATCCCCGCCCGGCCCGGCGTCCGGGACTTGTCGGCGGTCTCCTCGTTCACCGACAAGGCGGTGTCCCAGCCCCAGTAGATGAACAGCATCAAGATGAGCCCGGACACGAAGGCCGAGACGGGCAGGTGCGACGGCGACAGCCAGCTGAGGCTCGGGTGCATCGACCCCGGCGGTGGATGACTGCCGTATAGCCGGATCAGCGCCGTGACCGACAGGACCAGCAAGATGGTGATCTCGATGGACAGCAACGCCTTCTGGAGGTTGGCGGAGACCTCGATGCCGCGGTAGCAGATATAGGTCATCCCGGCGATCCACAAGATGCCGACCAGCAGCACCCAGCCGCCGGAGGCGTTGCTGCCGATCGCGCTGTCCGGGCCCTGGATGAGGAAGAACAGGTACTGCCCGGCCACCTGGGCCAGACTAGACAAGACCAGGATGTCGGCTGCCACGATGGCCCAGCCGCCGGCCCAGCCGGTTTTCGGCCCAAACGCCCGGGCCCCCCAGATGAACGTGGTCCCGCAGTCGGGATCGGCCTTGTTCAGCTCGCTGTAGCCGATCGAGCACAGCAGCATCGGCACGAACGCCAGCGCGGCGACCAGCGGGGACTTCAGCCCGACGGCAGCCACCACAAAGAACAGCGTCGCGGCCAGGCTGTAAGCCGGGGCGGTCGAAACCATGCCAATGACCACACTGGATACCAGGCCAAGAGCGCCTGCCTTGAGACCCTTGTCCCTGGGCTCCGCTGGCCGCAGGCCAGGACTGAAGATGGCCATGGCTCCCCCTGCTGGTCACCCAGCCGTGCTGCCCGGTCCTGCCCGGGACACGCCAGGGTGGGACCGGCGTCGGCGAGTTGCCAGGCTACTGCAGGTCGCTGCGGGGCGGAGGGTAATCCGGCTCGTCCGGGGCACCGCGCCACGCGACATCGTCGCACCCACCTGGCAACCGTGGCCCGGCAGACCGTCACACCGGGCCTTGGCCCGGTCCCCCGCGGTGCGGCCTATGGGGCGGCCATCAGATGGCAGCCAGTCCTGCGCGCAATGGCTTGCCGGCGGCCAGGCGCCCAGCGCCTCCGCCGTCTGCCGGACGTGGCGATCTCAGGCTGCTGGCTATTCGTAGATGTCGTGGTAGCCCACGGCAAGCAATGTCAGCAGCGGTTGGCCGTCGGTGCCGGGGGCCGATGCTGAACAGGGCCCTGCCGTCAGGGCCCGAGAAACTCCAGGTCAGTGAGTAGACCTCGCCGATCTTGTGGTGTCAAATCCCGCCGTGGTCCGGTCACCGTACGACTACTTCATGTAATGATCTTCCTGCCTTGTTCCGAACGACCCGTGCTTTCTCGCTCCGGCCGCCCACTCGCGCCAGGGCCCGGTGTCTATCCGGCTGTACATCGCAGCATCGAGCAACAGGGAGAGCGCAATGCCTATCTACCTGATCACCAACCGCATCCCGGAAGGCTTCACCCCCTCACCGGAGGCCTTCGCCGCCTGGACCGCCTGGTTCGACAGCCTCGGCGACGCGGTCGCCGACCGCGGGAACCCGGCCTTCGCCGGCACCACGGCCGGCAGCTGCGGCCCCGGCACCATGCTCGGCGGCTACACGCTGATCACCGCCAACGACCTGGATGCCGCGGCCGGCTTGGTCGCGGACCACCCGCTGATGACCCGCGGCGGCGGTGTCGAGGTCGCCGAGCTGACGCTCATCAACGAGGGCACGCGGCTGCGCTCCGGCCGCGAGTTCTCCGTCACCACGTCGGTGCACGTCGCGGCACCGCCCGAGGAGGTGTTCAGTTACTTCACCGACCCGGCCCGCTACGTCCGGTGGATGGGCGCCGAAGCCAAGCTGAACCCCGTCCCCGGCGGTGAGTACCGGATCCGGATGGGCGACGGGTTCGAGGCCGCCGGCGAGTTCACCGAGCTCGACCCGCCACGGCGGCTGGTCTTCACCTGGGGTTTCGCGGACGAGGAAGCCGCCAAGAAGACCAAGAATCCTCAGGCGGGCGAGGCGACCTCCGGCAGCGTCATGCCGGCCGGCAGCACCTGCGTCACCGTCACATTCAAGCCCGAAGGCCCAGGCACCCGCCTGACACTCACTCACGACCGGCTGCCCAACATCGAGCTGGAGACCGGCCACAAGATCGCCTGGGACACCTACCTGCCCAGGCTCGTGATCCACGTCGCCGGCGGCGACCCCGGCTCCGACCCGCACGCCTGAAGATGACGGCAACGGCGAGCCCCGCCGCGGATCACCCCGGCGGGCTTGTTGCCGCGCGCGGCCCGGTGCCCGCCCGCCGCAACCCACCAGGCGCGGCGAGGTCACCTGGCTCGAGCCCTACCCCGATGCCCTCCTCGACGGGCTCCCCGCCGCCGCCCCAGGGCCAGAGGCGAGGTACGAGACGCACGAGGCGATATCGCTGGCGTTCATCAGCGCGGTCCAGCGGCACTCCCCCGAGTGATCGAAGTAGATGGAGTCCTCGCCCCAGCCGTGGCGGCCCGCCATGCCGGGCACCGGACCGGTTCGCTGCCGGTTCGCTGCCGACTTGGCTACCGGAATGGATCCCAGGGTAATCGCTACGAAGATCGGCACACGCTCTGACCTGGTGGGCGATACTGGGATCGAACCAGTGACCTCCTCGGTGTGAACGAGGCGCTCTCCCGCTGAGCCAATCGCCCGGGCGCCGGGACGGCCGTGCCGCCCGCTGGCCACCACAGACTAACGCATCCGGGCCGGTCACCGTTCCCTGTCGGTGCGGCACGGGCCGCGAGTCGCACCGGCCCGCGGCAGCCGCCGTCCCGTCCGGCCGTCACCGTGCGTGATAGGTCATAACGCAGATGGAATCGCCGCTTGAGAATCCGGAAATGTCCTGATTCGTGCGTGGAAAAACCCTGCTCAAGGCTGCGTCATAGTGGGATTCCCGCAGCGGCGGCGGTATGCTTCCCGCTCGGTGGACACCAGCTTGCTGGCCGGTGACAGGGGTGACAAGCAGGAACGTTCGCTGAATCTCCGCCGAGAGCGGGCGGAGTATGGGGGTGCGTCAGGCCCCAGACGGCAGTGCTGGATCGCGGAAGCCCGGGATTCCCGGGAGCAGGACACAACGCACAGATTTGGGCACAGGATGAACCGTAGCGCTGCCGTCGCGGCAGAACTCGGGCTCAGGCTCGTTGTCCCCGAGCACGGCGGGGTCCCGCTGATGGCGAGCCTGCGCTACCGCGGAACCGACCCCTACGCGATCCGGATGTCCTTTCACGTCGGCACCGACGACCCGGTCGAGTGGCTCTTCGCGCGGGACCTGCTCGCGGTCGGCATGCAGACCGCCGCTGGCGAGGGCGACGTCCGGGTGTGGCCCGCTCCAGCGCGCGACCAGGACGTGCTGAACATCTCCCTGTCGTCCCCGTTCGGCCAGGCGCATTTCGAGGCCTCACTGACGGCGCTGTCGGAATTCCTGCTGCGGACCTACGAGGTCGTGCCGCTGGGCCGGGAGGGCGACTTCATCGACATCGAGGGCGAGCTCAGGGATCTGCACCGCTGGGCTTGACCTGGCGCAGGCCAGCGCCAGCCCGGCGGCACCGTTACCGCAGGCCGCCGCAACGGGCGCTCGCCACCTCCACCAGCGCCGGCAACAGCCCCTCGACGGCCGCTATCTGCTCCGCGACCTCCCGGTCCACGTTCATCACCGGCACCGCCGCACGCACCGCCGCATGCACGGCTCCCAGCGCGTCGCTCGGCGCCGCGACGTCCGCCCGCAGGTCGATGCCCTGCGCCGCGCAGCAGACCTCCACCGCCAGGCAGGTACGCACGTTGGCGACCACCTCGCGGAGCTTGCGGACCGCGGTCCAGCCCATGGACACGTGATCCTCCTGCTTGCCCGAGGTGGGGATGCTGTCAACGCTGGCCGGGTGGGCGAGCACCTTGTTCTCGCTGACCAGGGAGGCGGCGGTGTACTGGGCGAGCATGAAGCCCGAGTTGGTGCCCGCCTCCGGGGCCAGGAACGGTGGCAGGCCGCGGGAGAACGCCGGGTCGAGCATCCGGTCCAGCCGGCGCTCGCTGATGCTCGCCAGCTCGGCGAGCGCCATCGCGAGCATGTCGGCGGCGAAAGCCAGCGGCTCGCCGTGGAAGTTGCCGGTGGTCATGACCTCGCCGTCGGGCACGATCACCGGGTTGTCCACCACCGAGCCGAGCTCGATGTCGATCACCCGCCGGGCGTGCGCCAGCACGTCCCTGACCGCGCCGTGCACCTGCGGCGCGCAGCGCAGGCTGTAGGCGTCCTGCACCGCGTGCCGGCTGTGCCGGTGGCTGGCCAGCAGCGGCGAACCGGCCAGCAGGGCCCGCAGATTGGCGGCGCTGTCGAGCTGACCGGGGTGCGGGCGGAGCACCTGCACCCGCTCGTCATAGGGCCGGTCGGTGCCGAGCAGCGCCTCCACCGAGAACGCGCAGGCCACGTCGGCGGCGGTGACGAGCATCTGCGCGTCGTGGATCGAGAAGGCGAGCAGCGCCTGCATCGGCTCGGTGCCGTTGACCAGCGACAGGCCCTCCTTGGGCGCGAACTCCAGCGGGGTGATTCCGTGCTCGGCCAGCACCTGCCGGGCGGGCCGGCCCTGCTGCGGGTCGCCGGGCGAACGCAGCCGCCCCTCCCCGATCAGCGGCTGGGCCAGGTGCGCCAGCTGGGCCAGGTCCCCGGACGCCCCGACGGAGCCCTTGCCCGGGACGACCGGGAGCAGATTGAGGTTGAGCAGCTCGATCAGCCGGGCGGGCAGGTCCGGCCGGACGCCCGAGTACCCCGCCGCCAGCGTCCGGGCGCGCAGCAGCAGCATCGCGCGGACCGTCGCGTCGTCCAGGGGATCACCGGCGGCCGCCGCATGGGAGACGATGATCGCGCTCTGCAGCTGGGCCAGGTCCCGCTCCGCCACCCGGGTGTCGGCGAGCGCGCCGAACCCGGTGTTGACGCCGTAGACGGGGGCATCGCCGCGGACCGCGTGAACGATCACCGCCCGGCTCCGCTCCATCGTGGCGGTGACGCTGGCTGCAAGCTCGGCGTTCGCCTCACCGCGCGCGACGTCCACGACGTCCTCGACCGTGAGGCCGTCGCCGCTGACGACCACTGTTCGCATGGCGACAGCCTGCCATCCCCCGGCACCCGGCGCTGCAGCCGGCCCGCACGGCCCGGCCGGCGCGATGTCACGGAGCCGGGCTGACCGGCCAGGCCCAGCTGAAGGTGGCGGCGAGTCCCTCCTGGCCGGCCGGAGTGACCCGGATGGCCCGGCGGTGGGCGCCCCGCTCGATCCAGCCCAGCTCCAGCAGCCGGGCGGTGATCGCGGCGCCCAGCGAACCGTTCAGGTGCGGGCGGCGTTCGGTCCAGTCCAGGCAGGCGCCAGCGAACCTGCGCCGCGAGTGGCGCAGCGAAGCGGTATTCACGCCGAACGCAGCCAGCGCGTCCTCTCCAGCCGCCGTGACCTCGAGCGCTGCCAGGCCCGGCCGCGCCTGCGGCGCAGCGCAGGCTGCTGGTTCCTCCCCCGCGGGCAGGCCGCGTGTGCTGCCCGCCAGCACGCCGCCTGCCAGCAGGGCATCGAGCAGCGCCACCCCCGCCTGGCCGGCCAGATGGTCATAGCAGGTGCGGGCTTGCGCGAGCGCGGCCGCCTGCCGCGACTGGCGCAGGCTGCGCACCGGGGCGGGCGGGCTGAGGTGAGACAGGGCCTCGATCGCGGCGGCAACCCGGTGCCCGGCCAGGCGGTAGTACCGGTGGCGGCCCTGGCTCGTCACCGCCACCAGGCCGCCCCCGAGGAGCTTGGTGAGGTGCTCGCTGGCGGTCGCCGGGCTCACCCCGGCCAGCTCCGCCAGTTCCCCCGCGGCGAGGGCCCGGTCATCAAGCAGGGCGGTCAGCATGGCCGCGCGGGCCGGGTCCCCCATCAGTGCCGCGGCCAGCGCGATGCCGGCATCGGGAATGGGGCGGGGGCCGGGTGTGAGGCGGACCGGGATGGCGGGCATGTTCCGACCGTAACCCGGGCATCTTTCGGCCGGGGCCGAAGCATGCCCGGCGATCACACCGCTGTCCGCCACGGCACCGCCCGGCCGGTACCAGGTGAGCGCGCCCCGGCCGGCCGCGGCGCGCGGCCGGGGCAAGTTTGCTCGGCAGCCAGGATGGGCTAAAGTTCTGAAACGCGCCGGTCTCGGCCGGCAGCGTTCAGCCCGCCCCGGCGGGCGGTCACGCGGACGTGGCTCAGTTGGTAGAGCATCACCTTGCCAAGGTGAGGGTCGCGGGTTCGAATCCCGTCGTCCGCTCGGAGGCGCCGGACGCCGTGCACGCGGCCGAAGGTCCACACGGCTCCCGGGAACCCTTCCTCTCTCTCCCGGTAACGGGCCGGAAGCGGCGGAGTGGCCGAGTGGCTTAGGCAAGGGCCTGCAAAGCCCTGTACGCGGGTTCGATTCCCGCCTCCGCCTCGAGGGCGGTTAGCTCAGTGGGAGAGCGCTACCTTGACACGGTAGAGGTCACTGGTTC